>NZ_JAWOUH010000022.1:0-82339 GCF_033339295.1 Vibrio sp. 704
GCGCTGGACTAAACAAAGGCCCCCTTTTAGGGGGCTCACACAAAGCCACCTTCTTTAGAAGGTGGTAATTTACTTTCCAGCTTAATCTTAATTTTTCTTCTCAATAAAACGGCTAATAGCAATAAAAATGAGACGTTGAAATAAAGTGTCGGTTTCTATCTCGCCATAAAATCTCTTTTATCCTTATTCGCTTATTTAAATGAGCCGTTATACCCAAGTGGCTTCGCTGCAATAAATATATCGATGTCACTTAGTTATAATAAATTAGACAGGACACAACATGGATACAGGAAAGATTAATATGCTTCTCTCTGAGCTAGGAGAAGTGCTGAACCTTGAGCGCGTGACAGCGTATGACGATCAAATGTGGTCACTGCATTTTGCTGAAAACAACAGTGTCGATGTTCTGCTCGTAGAGGAAAAAGGCGAGTTATTGATTTCCAAAAACCTGCTTATAGAACAAGATGATATTACGCTAGATAAACTTCAAGTTTTACTTGAATACAACTTCTTGTATCGAGAAACAGGTGGTGTGCAGTTTTGTGTGAATCCAACACGCAAAGACGTTGTTCTTCAAGTTGCTATCGCGACTGGAAGTGAACTCACCAACATTGCTAACTTAATCATTCAGTTGAACGAATTAGTTGATACTTGGGGACAGTTATTTCAAAACAACACGGTTGTAGATTTTAGCCAAACAGACGTACACGCATTTATTCAAGTTTAAGGCATCACACATGGTCAATATTAATACATCGCACATGCACTCGTTGAGTCAGTTAACGTCACATTTGGCGACACAAAATCAAGCTGACGACAAAGAGGTTCGAGCACACAACGGCAAAGATATTTTTGTTAAAGAGGGCGCACCAAAAAATAAAAGTATCAGCGCGCGTATTAGCCACCAGAATAAAGCGAAAGATATTGTAGTGAACCTGCTTACTAAGCAGGGTATTCCTAAAGATGTTGCGAAGCTGATGCTGAAAAATGTGTTGAACGGTGAAAACAAGTTAACGCTTGGGAGCCTGAAAAATCTTGAGAGATTGTCGTCTGGTCCTAGCTCAAATTGGCCCACTGCACAAACGGCAGCCTCTTCTTCCAAAACCAATAAAGCCTCATCGAGTGTCGCGCTTATCAACGAACATAAAGCCAACCTTCAAAAGCTTGGTGATTTTGCCTGTACGGACTTAAATACGTTCGGTGTTAAGGGGTCACAGTTTTATGAAACAAAAGGAAAGCCACGACTAAAAGAGCTTCACGCGGATCAAGCGCGAATCATGCAAGATCACAGAGCGACGATGTCCGCAAACGGAGTTCAAGCTGCAGCACAAAGAGGAACCGCACCGCAATTAAGCACTCTACAGAACATTGCTAAGGCAGTACAAACCGCGAAAGCCGGCTGCTGTACTACATTTGCCTTTGCTGCCGCCGCTGAGATGATTCAAGGCATGTCAGGAACACCTGAAAGTGAACCCAAAGTAGAAGTGGTTGCGTTTAAAAAGGGTCATTCAGGTACACACCTTTATGTACTGGTTGGTCGACAAGAGGGGAGCGACATAAAAGATCCATCAACGTGGAGTAAGGATGTGAAAATTGTTGACCCTTGGGCGACATCTGCATTCGGTGCACCAATGTTTGGAGATGCACAACGACCACCTGTTTCGAATATGTTCCCGCCAACAGAAGTCATTTTTGATAGCCATAAACTGGGTTAGTCACTCTGCAAAAGAAGTGAGCAAATACACCATGCTAAGCATCTAACCTTTATTGAAAGAGCAGCTCTGAGCTGCTCTTTTTTATTACTCTGGCAACTCGATTTTAGAGCGAGATTTCTGCGGAAAACCTCACAATGAAGGCGAAAAAGTGACAAAAATAAAGCCATTACCGACATCGTTCAATCTGCAATCGTTGTTCAATAGAGTTATTGAAACAAAAGGAAAAAGTTATGAACACGATTCAACAACTGCTCTTGGAGTTTTGCCAACTCAATGAGTTGCCCGAACTGAATTTTGAAGAAAATGAACGTTGTCAGCTACTGGTCGATGATCGCTACATGTTGTATTTCATCGCGACAGATACGGATGATTTGATGTTGTCTGTAACGTTCGGAGGGTTAGAAAAATCCGGTGAACAACGACTAAAAGGTTTAGAGCTTCTTGCTCATGCGAACTATCAAGGAATTGGTAGTGGCAACCTCGCACTTGCTTTGGCTCCAAACGGTCGACAGCTTGTCTTAGCAGGACGTAAACCCGTTGAGCATCTAAATACGACGAACCTTACCGCTTGGTTTCACGAAGTTATTGAACAGGCCGAGCTGTGGCAAGCGCGTTTCGCAATGTTGGATCAAGCGATTCCAACCACCTCTAATCATGAACAAGCTCATGTTCAATCACTTCGTGTGTAGGAGAGAAAAATGGTTAATACAACACAAAAAATCAGCCAAAGCCCAGTACCTGATCTAGAGCAGTTTCGTGCAGTTGCTGCGCAAAAAGATGACCGAGTGATCAGTAAAAGAGGTGAAGTAAAAGAACCTTCCACATTCCACAAAGGTCACAAGTTTGCTTCTATTCACGAAGGCGTATTGAGAAGCAAATACACTAAGTTTTTCCAAGAAAACATCAAAACTCACCTTGATTTAAAACAAGCGCTACTTAAGCAAGAAAAACCTGAGGTTGCGCTGTTGGCTTACTCCCTAGTGAGTCCTTCAGGCTATCGCGGTGAGCCACTTACTGAGCGTAAAATCTTAGAAGTTGTCAGCCTATTGGATGAAATAAAAGTGAGCAGCGATACGTACCAGCAGCTTAAAAATACGTTTGATGCGATCAGCAAAGATCCGCGTATGCAGGTGAGCTTAGAAGCCCAGTATCCGGGAAAAATGGATGGCTTTGCTGCTGAACTGCTGCAGATGGGCAAAGAAAAGCTAAAAGGTTCTGGTGTTAACGCCGTTATTAACTTGGCATTACCTGGCGTTGGCTTATTGATTTCTACAGGTCGAGAGCTGCACAAAGCGGCCGTAAATGGTGATGCTGAGGCTTACCATCATCAGTTAGAACAAATTTCACAGCTGCCAGGGCGAGATCAACGTCTTTCTATGCCGATGCAGCAAACCTTGGCTCAAGGTCATGCGATACTGTCGGCTGAAGGTGGCATTGGAGCTACATTAGGTATGGCGACGGGGAGCCTGGGCACGTTCGGTGTTAGCTCTGTAGCAACGGTGGGCGTCACACCGATAGCAAAAGAGGCAATCGGTTCTGCGGCAACGACTGCTATCATGAGTGGTGGTGGTTTTGTTGCGAACCAAGCTGGAGCATACGGACTAAATACAGAAGTCAAAGAACAACTCATGCAAGGTGAGATGTCTGGTGTTTTACCAAGGCTTGAAGTTTCTAATGCCAAAGGAGACTTTACCTTTAGTATGCAAGATCCGGCTTCTGTCCGCGCATTAATGGCGTACCTTGGTCCTAAGGAGAATACTGAAATGACTTCTCCTCAAGCGCCTAAAGAGGCACAAGAGATGGAAGCCGCTCGATTAACACTGAAAAAGATGTTGGGTTCAGAACCAAGTGAGCACTTGGTTCCTGACGTAGACTCTATCTTGAAGCTAAGCCCAGAGGATGCACCAAGTAAAACCGAGTCTATTGCTAACGGGGCGTTTAAAAAACTGTTAGGAGAAGATTGGGATTGGCTCATGCCAGCTGTTCGAGCGATTGATAAAGGGGAAGCAAGTAAAATAAACGAAAAGCTAACCTACAAGCTCCCCCTAGATGCAGCAAACGGACGAGTTTATCTTGATAAATGCCCAAACCTGAGTGACGTCCAATTAGATGCGCTAGAAAAACTAGGCTCACCAAGTCAATTGCGATTGATGTACTTGGCAGAAGGCTGGGTGTAATTTCAAATGGTAAAGTAGGGAGTAGGTGCTGCTCCTTACTTTATCTACCGTCAGCGTTCCTTTTTGGGGCTGGCTAATATCGGTTTAATTTAACTTTTCGACTGAAGAAACAAACACACAAGTGTCAACGTTATACCAACCCAACCAATGAAAGAAATTTCTTCCCCAACAATCGCAACTGCTAGTGCTGCTGCGATAACAGGTTCAAATAGCGTGAGTATGCTAGCTCCACTGGCTGTAACAAACCGTAGCCCAAACCCAAAAGCGACGTAACCTAACCCCATTGGAATCAAGGCCATGTAGAGCATGACCGCCGTATTAGTTGACGATGCAAATAGATTATCACCCGTGATGAAAAGTGTTGGTAGAAGCAAAACTCCACCAATACCAAAAACACTTCCCATGGCCGTTTGCGATTCAATGCCGTGGTCAATCATAGCCTTTACTCCCCATGAGTAAATGGCGTACGTCAAACCTGCCAATAGGCCAAGTAATACACCCCAATGCTTCATATCCTGATCAAATAAGCTATTTGCGGATGACTCAGAAGCCAGCAACAAGGTAATGCCAATGACCCCGATTGCGAAACTCATCATCCAGCGCTTGGTTATGGTCTGATTTCGGCTAAAGAGACACTCTAACAAAGCAGAAAAGAAAGGAGCAGTGGAGATAGAAATAACCGTACCAATAGCCACACCAGTGAATCGCATTGATGAATAAAAAGCCAGTGGGTAGGTGGCTAAGGCGATAATACTAATCAGTAACGTTTTCTTCTTATGTACGACTTTTCGAAAATCTCTCTTCAGTGACTTCGCAGATAGACATGCTTGCATAAACCCACCAATACCCATAGAAAATGCGCCAATGGCGAGAGCACTGACATCCGGTGCCAAGCTGGCAGCGGTGCCCGTCGTTCCCCACAGGGTTGAAGCAAAAAGTATGGATAAAGTTCCTAATTGATAGTCGGTGAAATGTTTTTTTAACACTGTAATTTCTACCTAGTGAATGGCTGTTTTAGGGTAGAAAGAATAAAAGAAAGCGATAGAGATTTTTGTGCTGAAAAGACGGAATACTTGTTCCAGAAGACTATTTTAGTGACTATCGGGAAAACTCTCTAGGAGACATACCAAAATGCATTGAAAACCGTCGACTAAACGCGGAAAGGTCACTATAACCAACTCGTTCAGCTATCAACTGAACTGGAAGGTCTGTATGAGTCAGTAGTGCTTTGGCTTTTTCCATACGTTGTAGTGTAATGTACTTATGGACGCTCACTTTTAGCTGTTCTTTAAAAAGCTTTTTAAACTGCGTCGGACTCAAGCAAGCGGCATTCGCTAATGAGGCAATGGTGAGTGGCTGATCAAGCTGCTCCGCGATCACAACCTGTACATCTCGAATACGCAAATCCACGGAGCGAGACCGCTTTTGCTGCTCCAGCAACAGATAGAAGGTTGCAACCATTGAGTTTTCAATTTCATCATTAACCTGATACTCAAGTTGCTTTTCGACAAACTGGATAAAGCTCAGTAGAGGCGGGCTAATCGAAAACACAGCCACACTATTATCCATCAAATGAGTGGGCAAAGTGGTCATATCCGCAACAATAAAGCGTGATGACTCTTCGGCATTAAACCCGTGAGCACAACTTTTGGGGATGACTATGCAGTCGCCAACCGCCACCTTTCCGACATAGCTATCCATATCAATATGTATGTTGCCCTGGAGAGGAAGCACCAGTTGATGATAATCACTATGAGTATGTCGGCTCATACGTTTCGTGTAGGAGCGAATGCTTAAGCTAGATTTCATAAAAACAACATACAGTTAAAGGATACCGCATTATAGCGTTGAAAGTATCGAGGTTGAAAGCTGGGCAGTTGTAAGCCCAGATCTTGAATGGGATGTGGTTTGTTAGTCCGCCTCGGACTCTAACGAAGCCAACCAACGAAGCACTTCCGCAGTTGCCTCAATAAGATCGCTTGGGATGTACTGGTCGACGTTACCGTCGGCGTATAGTGCACGAGCAAGAGGGACTTTTTGCATCACAGGCACGCCTTCCTCTTTAGCGATTGCGACCATACGTTTGGCTACCGCATCGGTTTCCATCAAAGTGATGACGGGCAGGGGCGTTTCGCCTTTCTTGTAATAAAGGCCAACCGCGATATGTGTTGGGTTTGTAACTAATACATTAGAACGTTTAACGTTTTCACGTTGATTAGAGGCTTGTAGCTCTTGGTGTAACTGACGACGTTTGCTTTTTATTTCTGGACTGCCTTCCATCTCTTTGTATTCGCGCTTCACTTCGTCCTTGCTCATTTTGAGCTTTTTCGTGTGATCAAACTTCTGGTACGCAAAATCTGCGGCAGCGATGACGATGAAGCCTACCGAAGAGATAATCATTAATTGTTTAATCATGACGCCAGTAATGGTCGGGACACATTCTAGCCCACAAGTTGGAATTTGCATTAAAGCGTTGATGTTACCGCGTAATGTCACCCAGATAATGCAGGAAAGAAGAGAGACTTTAAGGATCGACTTGATAAACTCAATCACACTCTTGAGGGAAAAAATGCGTTTGGCCCCTTCGACGGGATTGATCTTTTTGATGTCGGGTTTAACGGATTCACCACTAAATAGGAACCCGAACTGCCCCATATTGGAAAAGATGGCGACGAGTGCAGCAACCAGAATAATCGGAGCGAGTAGATAGGCAATTTCTTTTGCGATGGCGATAGCGACATCGACTAGCGCCTCTTGGAAACCCTGATAAGCAAGCTTACTTGGTAGGAGAATAAGCGCTGAGATGTGCGACATGTAATAATCGGCGAACGCAAACAGTACAATTATGAGCGCCAAAATTAATGCAGACGATACGATTTCTTGGCTTTTGGCAACCTGACCTTTCTGCCGAGCATCGCGTAACTTTTTTGCGGTGGGTTGCTCTGTTTTTTCTGCACTCATAAAGAATCCTAAGCGTTATTGCCAAATGGTATTGAGTTGTTCTGCGAATCGGGTAATGCCGTAAAACTGTACTTCAAAGTGATCCATCATTATTCCGAGATACACGATCAGTAAAACACTCGCGATGGCACTTTTTATTGGCATGGCAAGGAAAAAAACATTCAATTGCGGTGCAAAACGACTGATAAGCGCTAGACCAAACTCAGCAAGAAACATTGCCAACACTAATGGAGCGGACATCAACACACCAAGCCACATAAGCTGTTCAAATTGCGCGTAGAAGAAGCTCACCCATGCGTCGCTAACGGTTGGGAAAAAGTCCACGATCGGCCAAGATGTATAGCTTTTGAATAACGCATAGATAAAAGTGACAAAGCCCCCGCCAGAGAAGAACAGGGTAATCAACGTTTGGGTCAGTAATACCGCTGTTGGTGTGGATTGTGAGCCTAGCGTTGGGTTAAACATACTTGCCATGGCAGCCCCACGTTGGTTGTCGACCAGAAAACCGGCCGCTTCTATCGCCCAAAAAGGGATAGCAGCAACAAACCCTATCAATAGCCCAATTAATACCTCCTTACCCAAAATCATTATCAGCCAAATGCCGTCGGTTTCTGCGGGCAAGCTTTGCTGATTAATCATCGGAAATATAAACAGTGCGAGTGAGCAAAGCACACCATTTCTCACCATGGTGCCGCCTAACATTTGCTTGCTCAAAATAGGCAAAAAGATGAAGCATGCCATTAACCTAGGTAACGTCAGGCTGTACAAAAATAAAGCCTGGTGTAAGTCGTGATAACTCATCGTATTTGAGGAATTTTATCCATAGCAAGCGAGGCGAAGGCGTGGAGCTCTGCCCCTAGCCATTGCGTTGTGACGAACAGCGTAATAATGACCGCGATAAGCTTGACCACAAAGCCTAACGTTTGTTCTTGGACCTGAGTTAACGCCTGAATAAGCGACACCAATGTACCAACCAATGCTGCGACTAAAATCGGCGGTAATGACAAGTACAACACTAGGGTTAATGCTTGAGTCGTGAAATGAATGATTTCAGCAGAATGCATACTTTCTCCGTGATTAACCGTAACTCAACACTAAGCCGTGGGTAAGCTTTGTCCAGCCGTCAAGCAAGACAAAAAGCAGCAATTTGAAGGGGAGGGAAATCGTCATTGGCGATACCATCATCATCCCCATCGCGAGTAGGATATTCGACACAATTAGGTCAATAGCGATGAACGGTAAGTACAACAGAAAGCCAATTTCAAAAGCGCGAGTAAGCTCGCTGACGGTAAATGCGGGCAGTAAGAGCAATAAACTGTCCGACTCTAAACGGTCTACGTACTTCTGTGGCCACAATGTGCGTGCAGCATCAGTGAAGAATATGGCTTCGGTTTCCCGAATATGCTTTTTCAAAAATTCTCGATAAGGCTGTAAACCGCTTTCAATGAGGCCTTCTACACTTGCAGAATCTTCAAGGGAGATATCATGTTGCTTTACGTAGTCGTAGGTTTCAAACCCGACGGGAGCCATGATGAAAATTGACAGAATGATGGCCAATCCGTAAAGCGCCATATTCGGCGGAATTTGCTGTACACCGAGAGCGTTACGCAGCAGTGAGAATACAACGGCGAGTTTCACAAACGACGTCGCCATCATGGCGATAAATGGGATCAGTGCCAGCAGTGCTAAGCTGACAATGAGGTTGAGCTCGTCGGGTAACTGGATCATGCTGGCTCCTGCGTGCCACCGAACAGCTCCAGTACGCGCACACCTAAATGTTCGTTAACATTAACCAGTTCACACTCACCAATGATTTTGCCGTTGGCACGCAATGTTACCGGCTTAGATACAGGCTGGTTTAGCTCGAATACGTACCCTGGCTGGAGCTGGTTAAGCTGCTCTAGCGTGATGGTTTGATGGCCGATATCAAACGTGAGTTCCACAGGTAGTTGCTGGTGGTCGGTTAACATTTCTGAAGTGTTTACGTCATTCATATTGGTTTCTTTTTCCATAATGTGAAGAGTTTGGTCATCCAGTTGGCAGCGCCAGAGATTCTGGTTAGATACTTGAAAAATGGTTTGTTGCTTGGCGATGTAACCATCGTCAAAAAAGATGACATCTCCCAGCTCGAGCGAATTAAATTCGCTTAACGTCAAATGGGTCCTTCCAAGACTTAACCACACAGGTAAAGCGAGGTGTCGAGCTTGTAGAGCAGCGCTGTTTGGTAGCGCATCCAACAACACGTCTGATCCTTCGCTAACCCACAAACAAAGAGAGCCGTTAGGCTTATTGAGGGTTAACATTAAAGTATGCTCTTGGGCCTGGCTCGCCTCTAACGGCTGTAGTTGACTAAGAATGGGTAACTGACCAAATAGCGCTTTGATTGCCTCACTATGCGGTTCTATCTGTGAGCTCAAAAGTGCTAACTGGAGGGAGTTAGGCAGGGACTCAAACGCAGTAGCATTTAAGGTCGATTTCAGCCAATGTTGGAGCTGCGCACGAGAAAAGTCTACTTGTAGGGTTTGCCCTCCAATCAACGTGGTTAAACGGAACCCTTCAAATGAAGGGATTTGAGCAACAGTAATCGATACGCTCTGACCATCAGTCCCTTGGAAGTGGCACTGTTTTGCACAAAGTTGATTGCTGAGCGCGATACTTTCTGCATCCACTTTGGGGATTATTAACGGCGTCATAGGTCATTCTCCGCTTGCCATTCTTCATACACGCTGCGTTGTTGGCGTGAGTGTTGTTGTTCATGTTGTTGTTGATCGAGCTGTTGAGTTTGTTCGCTGATCGCTAAGCGAAGTGGCTGCTCACCGCCGAATCGGTTTAGCCGTTCAGCAAGATCTTGTCTAGCTTGCTGGCTAATAATGGAAAGGGCATGCTCTTGTCGAATCGTCACGCTATACCCTTGAGCGTCCAACTTGATGTGGATTTCACCACCTTTTAATTGCCCTTCACTTAGAAACAGCCGAACCTCTTTGTTGTCCGATGCGGTTGGCAGAGCAACATAGATTTTGTCCACCAATTGCTGGAGTAATTGGTTTACGTCTCGCGTTGGGCTTGGTTGAGCCTGCGAAGCAACACTTTTTAGGATGACATCGCCTTGTGTTACCGCACTTGCAAAGGGCTGAGAAGGCACTTTTTCTTCATCCGTTTTAACGGCGAATAGTGCGCTTTTCGTCTCGATTTTTTCAAGAGGCTTGGTTTCAGGCAGGCCATCAGTTTGGTCTGATCGTTTGCCTGTATTCTGTAGCGGCGGAGTTGCACGCTTATTGTGCGTTTTTTCAGTTTGCTTTTTCGTTAGGCCAACAATGTTAATCCCATCTTGAGCGAGCTCTGTCGCTGTCGCACTTTGGGGGAGCAAGCCAGATTCAAGCGTAGAGAGACAATCCGGTGAGATACGTTTATCCATCGGCGTCGGTTTGTCATCTTTCAAATGAGCTTGAAAGTGAGGATCAACAAGCTCGGTAGAAGGGGAGCTTAGAACTGTGTCGCCATCGCTTTTTCCGTCATTTTTAAGCAGTTTATTGTTTTCGCTAATTATTTCTTCGCTATTTGCTGCGTCGTCTTGCGATTTCTCTACGTCTCTCTTAGTGACGACGTCACTTTGACCGTTTAAGGTGGAGATGTTTTTGTCAGCGTTGGCTTCTTGGTTCGATAGGTTATGTTTCTTATCTAGACCTTGAGATGTCTTATGCCTTAGCGGTATGTCTTTTTCGCCAGTATGATTTTTTTGGGGATTCCCAACGATAGACTCCTTTCCCTTGCTAGGCTTCTTCGTCATTGCATGCTCGAATTGTGATTGAAGCTCGGCCTCCTTCTCGAGAGGCGCTTGTTCTGGCGTTGATTTGTGCAGCGTATTCGATGCTTCAGTTGTTGGGGTAATGCGCATAGTGAACCTTTAGATAATGTCGACAGTGCGAAACTCTTCCTGTTCGAGTTCTTCTTGGTATTGCCTTTCTCGCGATTTTTCCGCGACTTCTTGTTGCTGCAACTGAACGAATTTTTCTTTGGTTTTATGGGCTTGTCGCGCCTCTTTTTGCTTTTCTTTAAGTGCCGAGCGTTCGATTTCAAGCGCTTTTTTTGACTCGGCCACACGTTGTTTAAGTTCGGCTTCTCTCTCTCTTAACAACGCGATTTCTTGTCTTAATGTTTCCAGCTCTTTGAGAACGAGCGTTTGTTGTTTTGCTTTAGCAAAACGTCGCTCTTCTTCTTCCTGGCGCCAAACGTGATAGTCCGCGACAGAACGTTCGGCCTTTTGAACCTGTGCTGCGGCGTTTGACACTCGGTATTCTTGACGCTTGACGGCTTTATCCGCACGGTCAGCGCGAATTTTTTTGATTTCTAATAAACGTTCTATCATTGTTTCGCCATCCCTTTAAGTTGAGCGATAGCGCCATCAAGATCGCTTGGTTCATGAGTGCCTTGGCGTAAAAAGGCGCGTATATCATCACTTTGTGCAATGGCCATATCTGCTAGGCTATCTGCGCCATGTTGGTATTCGCCAATTTTGATTAGCAGCTCAACTTCTTCATACTTAGCTAACATTTCGCGAATATGAGCAGCAGACGCCTGATGATCGGGTTCAACGATTTGATTCATCACTCGGCTTGCTGACCGAAGTACATCAATGGCGGGGTAATGGTTCATTGCCGCAAGCTTGCGCGAGAGAATGATGTGCCCATCTAAAATGGAGCGAGTTTCATCCGCGACAGGCTCTGTCATGTCGTCACCTTCCACCAACACGGTGTACAGTGCTGTAATTGATCCTTTGTCTGATTGTCCAGCTCGTTCCATCAGCTTTGGCAAAGCGGCAAAAACGGAAGGCGGATAGCCACGTCGTGTTGGTGGCTCGCCTGCGGCTAGTCCAATCTCCCTCTGTGCGCGGGCGAAACGCGTTACAGAATCCATCAGCAGTAGCACGCGTTTACCTTGGTCACGAAAATATTCTGCGATAGAAGTGGCAACAAAAGCGGCTTTGGCGCGCTCCATTGCTGGGCGATCAGAGGTAGCGACCACTAAAACCGATTTGGCCATTCCTTCTTCGCCTAGGTCATGCTCAATAAACTCGCGCACTTCGCGTCCGCGTTCACCAATTAAGGCGAGAACGGTCACGTCAACTTCTGCGGAGCGAATCAGTTTTGCCAGTAGGGTACTTTTACCCCCGCCAGCCGCTGCAAAAATACCCATGCGCTGACCTTCACCACAGGTCAGTAGCCCATCAATGGATCGAACGCCAAGAGAGATTGGCTTTTCAATCAGTTTACGTTGCATTGGTGGTGGCGCATCGCGATAAACAGGATACCAAGCACTTGGTTCCTGACTTTGCGTACCATCGAAAGGACGCCCAAGCCCGTCAAGCGTTGTACCTAACAGGTGGTCGCCAACACCCACTTCGTGCATTTTGCCCATTGGGCTTACTTCTGTATTTGAGGAAATCCCAAACATATTTCCTAATGGGGTGAGCAGAGCGTGATGCTGCTGGAAGCCAACCACTTCCGCTAACAAAGACAGAGTTTGATCGGGATTACGCAACTCACACAGTTCACCTACACGAACGCCAGGGACGACAGCTTTGATAATGGTGCCGGTGACTTGTGTAACGCGCCCGCGAATTTGGATCAAACGCGTGTGTTTAATCGCAGATTGTTGGATATCAGTGATGTATGAGAAATCGTTCAAGGTAAAAATATGCGCAATGATTGATGCTGAGAGGATAGAAAGTATAAGAATCAATTTATAGTGAATATCAGTCGGGAGTTTTTAGAAAACTGAAAGCGCACTAAAAAAACACGTCTGATTTTGACAGCTTCAACAAAGCGCACTTCCTATAATTCGCCTGTATTGTGCGGAAGGAGTGCAAGTGAATGAGTATTATCAACAATCATATCGCAACAAATCCAAAGTTTGATGCGTCTATCCAAAACGGGTTGGAATCGTCTCGTCCCGACGTTTCACAAAAAGGCAATTATCGCGGTGAAACCGTCCGTGTTCACAATGCCACACAATCACTTTTTGATGCGATGGAAGAACTCACTTCACTCGGTTCCGAAAAAGCAGAGAAAGATCTGACCAAGCGCAAAGTGAAAGACAGTGGTGTTCGAGTTAATGAAGCACATGAACTCGTTTCGGACTACTTAAGAAAAGTCCCTGATCTTGAAAAGAATCAAAAAATCAAAGATTTGGCTACAAAAATGGCGGGAGGAAATATCTCGACCATCGCGCAATTACAAGCCTACTTGAATGGGTTTTCCGATGAGAAAAGCCATCAATACCTAGCCCTAAAAGCCGTTAAAAAGTTTTTGAGTGCGAGTCCAGAAAGTAAACACCTACTAGCGCTGATTGACCAAGCACTTCTAAGAATCGAGCAAAACCCAGATACATGGTCTCAAATTGATACGGAAATCCGTGTCTCAAATTTTGCTGATGAATACAGCCAAGAGCAAGAGTTTAGCTCTTTGCATCAGCTGCGCGGCTTCTACCGCGATACCGTTCATAGTTATCAAGGGCTCGGCGCGGCTTATCAAGATGTTGTGGCGCGCTTTGGTGAGCAGGAGGTATCGACCGCTGTTGACTTTATGCTGCAAGGCATGAGTGCAGATCTTAGTGTTCAAGGTAGCAGTATCGATTCGGTTAAGTTGAAGTGGTTGATGTCCGATATGCAAAAACTCAAAACTCTAAATACGTTGCAAGATCGTGTGAGTCAGCTGTTCCAAATGTTTAAACCGGAAAGGACGAATTATGGCTTATCAAGTTTCTAATTTGATGGCTGATGTGATTGCGTTGGTAGAGCAGCGATGGGTAAGCAGTGATGAGATATGGAAAGTCGCCAACGCAATGGAATTGACGGCGGTAGAACAAAAAATCGATTTTTTTCGAGAGTTCCATAAGTTAGTTCGCGCAATCCCAATTGACGTATTCGCCGATGAAGAACAACGACAGAATTTAATCCAAGCGGTACAAAAGGCGCTAGACGAAGCCATTGATATAGAAGAAGAGGAAGCGTGGGAAGATGAGTTGGATTGATGCATCCGTCGATGAATTTTGCCGAGGAATGGGGCTCGATGCCGTCGATTTCTCATCAGCTGGACGGGTGCAGCTGGATTTTGAGCAAAGTGGTACGCTGCATATTGAGCGACAGGGTGAGCAGTTATTCTTGATGTTGTCTCGAGCGTTATCTTGGCATCAAACCAGTGACATTATTCAAAGTGCACTGTGTTTGTGTCATGCCGATCAAGGCTGGCCTTTCGAAATTAAAACCGGCTTGTTAGATGAACAAACTCTGGTTTTTTCAGCAAGGCTAAAAGGAGAAGAAGTAACACTTCCGACCTTAGAGCAAGCGTTTACGCTTTTGGCTCGTCTACATAACGATGTGGCAGGCTCATGACTCGAGTCAGCACTTTAAACGTAGGCATCGAAGCCTTTACGCATGTTACTCATAGTGAAGTTAAGGCCGATTTCCCAGAGCGATTTCAATTGCTTCCTGATGGTCAGGCGGTCGCTACACATTTAGAGAAGCTCTATGATCTCAGGCCTTCAGACCAATATCTCATCGCGTTAACTAAGCCCAAGCTGCTGCACTCAGAGTTGTTGCGTCCAGAAAAATACCGTCAACAATTTGATGAAACGTTAGCTCAGCTGCAAGTTCTTGCACAGGATTCAGGCTCCGCTTCTTTTATCAAAGCATCTGAAACGCTACAAAGTACGCAACTAGATCAGCGTTACCTCACTATGGCGCTCAATCTCCTTATTCAGGTCTAACCAACATGTTGAGATCCAAAGACATTGAACTCTTACTTGTTCACGCTGCGCTACAAGTTCAATACCAAAAGCCAGAGCATGCCATTTCTATTCTCGATGCGGTTCTAGAAATAGAACCGCAGCACAAAGAGGCGATGCAAACACTTGCTGTGGCGTGTTTACAAAGTGGTCGATATACCCGGGCGATTGAGGTGTGTGAGCACTTATTAAAATCTGACCTTCATCCTGACTCGGCAGGACTCTGGTTTTGTTTAAGCCAAGCGCGTTGGAAACAAAATGACGTCGATGGGGCACGCCAAGCGCACCGACGCTATCTGCAATCTTTAAATAGTGAATCACATGAATAAGTTGATCGATATTCTAAACAAAGTAGGGCAACGCAAAGACATCATGCTTGCGGTGATGTTACTCGCGATCGTCTTTATGATGATATTGCCACTTCCTACCGCACTGGTGGATGTGCTGATTGGCACCAACATGAGCATTGCGGTGGTGCTGCTTATGTTAGCGATTTACATCACCACGCCACTTGAGTTCTCTGCATTTCCTGCGGTGCTATTGATCACGACATTGTTTCGTCTGTCTTTATCTATCACGACAACCCGCTTGATCTTGCTACAAGGCGATGCTGGTCAAATCGTTTATACATTCGGTAACTTCGTTGTGGGCGGTAACTTAGTGGTCGGTATCGTTGTGTTCCTGATCATTACCATTGTTCAGTTTATGGTGATCACCAAAGGCTCAGAAAGGGTAGCAGAAGTTAGTGCGCGCTTCTCACTCGATGCGATGCCTGGTAAGCAGATGAGTATTGACGGTGACATGCGTGCCGGAGTAATTGACGTACACGAAGCTAGGCACCGACGATCACTGATTGAAAAAGAAAGCCAAATGTATGGCTCGATGGATGGCGCGATGAAGTTCGTTAAAGGCGACTCCATTGCGGGTCTGGTCATCATTGTGGTCAACATCTTAGGTGGCGTCACGATCGGGGTAACGCAAAAAGGCATGAGTGCTTCTGAAGCACTTGAATTGTTTGCGATTTTGACCGTTGGCGATGGTTTGGTATCGCAGATCCCGGCACTCTTTATCGCGATTACCGCCGGTATTATCGTGACGCGTGTTTCTCATGAAGATTCTTCTGATCTTGGGTCGGACATTGGTGGGCAGGTCATTGCTCAGCCACGTGCGCTTCTTATTGGTGGTGTGCTTTTGGTGCTGTTCGCACTCATCCCTGGGTTTCCAAAAATCACTTTTCTGGTCTTGGCCGCCGTGGTTGGTGGTGGTGGTTTCTTCCTTTTCTATCAACAGAAAAAACAAGCTGAATCAGATAGCACCGACTTATCAAGCTTTGTTTCGCAAGGGGCCGGTTCGCCAGCAGCGAAGCCAAACAAACCCACTCCATCTAGAAACAGTAAAGGCAAATTAGGTGAGCAAGAAGAGTTTGCCATGACGGTCCCACTCTTGATCGATCTTGACGCGAGCCTTCAGGAAAGCTTGGAAGCGGTCGCATTAAATGAAGAGCTAGCAAGGGTTAGACGCGCACTATATCTCGACCTAGGCGTGCCTTTCCCAGGCATCCACCTGCGCTTTAACGAGGGGATGCAAAATGGCGAGTACTTAATTCAGTTACAAGAAGTCCCGGTTGCACGAGGACGAATTGTTAAAGATCAACTCTTGGTGACAGAAGGGAATGAACAGATCGATTTATTAGGCGTGCCTTATGAGCAAGATGAAGATTTTCTACCCGGTATTTCTAGCATTTGGGTGGCACAGAGTTATGAGCAAAAACTCGTAGCCAGTCATGTCGGTTTTCTCACACCCGACAGGATTTTAACGTACCACTTGTCTCATGTTCTTAAGGAGTACGCACAAGACTTTATTGGTATTCAGGAGACGCGTTATCTGTTGGAGCAGATGGAAGGCAGTTATTCGGAGCTAGTCAAAGAGGCCCAGCGTATTGTTCCGTTGCAAAAAATGACGGAAATCTTGCAACGCTTGGTTTCTGAAGACATTTCTATCCGAAACCTTCGCGTGATCTTGGAAGCGATGGTTGAGTGGGGCCAAAAAGAGAAAGATGTTGTACAGCTGACGGAGTACATTCGTTCCAGCTTAAAACGTTACATTTGCTACAAATACGCGAGCGGACAAAACATGTTGCCCGCTTACTTATTGGATCAAAATCTCGAAGACACAATACGCAGCGGTATTCGTCAAACCTCAGCAGGGAGTTACTTGGCGTTAGATCCGTCAGTAACGCAACAATTTGTCAGTGATGTGAAACAGACCATTGGTGACTTAAGCCGCATGCCGAATAAACCTGTGCTAGTTGTGTCTATGGATGTACGCCGATATGTGCGAAAGCTTATTGAATCGGAATACTACGATCTGCCCGTTTTGTCATTTCAAGAACTAACCCAGCAAATCAATATTCAGCCACTTGGAAGGGTGGGTATGTAATGAAAACAAAACTAATACTCTCGCTGGCGCAAGCGGGGATCGAAGTGACGCCATACTTTTGGCAACAAAGTGAAATTCAACTTGGTTATCGAATTGAAGTTGAGGGCTTAGAGCTCGTTTTTCGGGTGGAGGACGGTGAAATCATCATCGTTCTTCTGAAACGCGTTCGTCCAAAATTGGGGTTGAGTAACCCCTTTGCCGGCTTATTTCTCTTGGCTGAACATGCCATTCAACTTTATCCCTCCGATTGGGTCATTCGCGGCAACGTCGATGTGTTACGTGGTAGCAACATGAGCAGCCAGCGATTGGCACAGTTCTATCTAAAAGCATGCGGTGCAAGCCATGATGAGCTAGAAGACTGGTACTGTTTACGCCTAGCAGATTATAGACCTTTGAAAAAGTTGAAAAAGTAAAAACTCACGACTGTTACTGACAGCACCGATGAGATGACCCGCTTTAAGATAGGAATCAAGATGAAGCAACCGTTTACCGATGCGATTGAGAACGCTGAGCTTGCCATTAGAAAAGCTGAAGACAGAACCGATATTTTTAACGAGCTATTGGAAGGCTTAGGTGTTGGTCCTGTTGCGGGGGATGTTTTACTTGGCGGCATAAAAGCGCCAGTAGATACCATGAAACGTGCAGAGCAAGAGCTAATAGACGAAGTCCAGCGCCGCCGGCAGCAACAAACTCAGCTACAAGGTACGTCAGGTAAACGCAGAAAGCGTCCCACAGTGATGCGCGGCATGATGATTTAGAGGTTTGGAAATGACGAATATGAAAACGACTGGCTCTACGACAGGAGCAACAGACACAGCTGCGAGTAGTGCACCATTACCCACTTTCCAACAAAACTTGATAGAGGCATTTACCCCTGTACTGGGTGAAGCAGAGACTCAGCAACTTGCCTCGATAATCTCTTCATTGCCAACTATCTCGGGACAAACGGAATCACAAAGCATCGCGCTTTATGTTGATACGCTTGAAAACCTAAAAGCGAAAAATAACACGTTTGCTGGTATATCATTGACCGACACCGCATCTGTTTGGATAAAGTCGCTACAAAGTGCTAACTCAGATGGCGAATTAACCGCAGCCGAGTTTAATGCTCAAACAAACCAAACGCTATCAAATCAGTTTCAGGCTTGGTTTAGTAAGCTACTGACGGAAAACGTAGATAGCTCGTTATCTACTGAGTTTGTTAGTCAATTTAATCTGGGCACCCAGAGTAACCAAGCGGAGCAGATCGCCAACCTCTCCGAGACAGAACTGGCTAATGCCACCAAAGAAATTTCTCTTTTTGTTGCAGAGCTTGCTAATCAAATGGGCTCCCGTGAAGTGAGAGATGCTTCTATTTCTTTTCTTCGCAATGCCTTTAGTAGCTTAGGTTCCGTTAATCTCGCGCAACTGAAGAGCTCGGACTTTCTGTTGACTAAAGAGAGTTTCGCCCTTCAAGTCTCAGCTCAATTAAAAAGTAGTTTTCAAGGCATTGGTATTACTTTAAGCACCGATGACGCAAGTGCGCTAGCTAGCAGAATTACCTGGACTCCTGGTATTTCTAAACAGCAGCTTAAAGAAGCGTTAGATGAAATGGCCGCTCAAGTGAAAGGCCAATATAGCGCAGCTTATGGTGAGGCGAGTGGAACGAACAATCTAAAAGCAACACTTAATACTGTCATTGGTGGAACTGAGCCTTTGACCCTTTCTAGTCTGTTCGCCAACTTCGCGGTGAGTTTAACAAATATAGAAATCGATGACTTTTACCAGGACAGCGCGATAGCCGATGTCCAAAAGACACAAATAACGGCAGCTCAAGTTAATTTGATCAAAGAAAACACCGAACGAGATATCCGATTACAGTTTGAAAAAATAGTAAAAGGTGAATCTACCGGGGCTTCATTTACTGAGCGATACGAGGCATTGCGCAAAAACTTAGGGGCATTGAAAGAGCGTCTACTCAATATCACCGATAAAGAGAAAGCGGATCGCGAGGTGAGAGCAGAGCACTCTCTAACGGCTCGTGATTTGTTGGCCGTTGTTGAGTCCAGCATTGGAGACCGTTTTGATGAGCAAGTGCTGCTTGCACTAAATGAGCGTCGTGTTAACCGTTTAGAGAAACGTAATGACCAGAAAGAGGCATTAGAGGATCTCACAATACAGCTTAAAGTTTTTGGTGTTGTGCAATCAAAAATTCACTCTACGCAAAGTGTTGATGGGGTTTATAAACCGGGATATCCAGAAAGTAACTTCAAAGCGAGTGACTTTAACTACAGCAATCAAACGGATTTTGAAGCTTCACCTGAGTACAAGTATTTGACGGATAATAAGATAACAAACCATCGAGACTTCCTTCAAACACAAGGTATTACTATCGGTGATGGTGCTTCGTACCAAGACGAAGAGAAGTCGAAAAAGCTGTCTAATTTTTCTAGTTCTGTCAGTGCTAAATCCAAGTTGCTTAACGATGAAGTGCAAATCAAAACCACTGAGCTGAACGACACCAGTTCTCAATACAACTCGACCGTTGAAGCGATGAACAAGTTTGTTCAGAAGTACCACAGTATTTTACAAGAAATCCTACGAGCCATTTAAGGATAACCAACCATGACTAAAACAAACGCGACCGATCCATCTCAAATGCAAGCAGAAGAACTGCTGTCTTTTTTGGAAGAGGGAGGCACGCTAAAAATGTTGCACGATGTGTCTCAGGACACCATCGAACACATTTATGCCGTAGGTTACAACTTTTTCCAATCGGGAAAGATTGAGCAAGCAGCGAAAGTATTTCAATTACTCAGCATGCTTGATCATTATCAGGCGCGATTTTTCATTGGCCTTGGCGCGGCTCGTCAGGAGTTGGGTGAGTATCTGCAGGCAATAGACGCCTACAGCTACGCAGCGCTAGTGGACGTAAATGATCCACGCCCACCTTTTCACTCTGCTGAATGTCACCTTAAACTGGAACAACTGACAGAAGCAGAGAGTGGGTTTTACAGCGCGAAGGAGATGTCTGCCGGAAAATCACAATATGCAGATTTGCATGAGCGTGCAGGCATCATGTTAGAAGCGGTGAGAAATAAAAAGGAGTAATTAGACTATGAGTTCTATTGCACTTGACCGCATCCAGACACAGGTTTATAGCCCTGAATCTGGCCAAGCCACGTTAGATAACGTGCAGAAAACGGCGTCTACAGCGACGCCTTCTGTGACGGTAGAAAACGTGAAGAGTAAAGATGCAGATGTACTGAACACCGGAAAAGTAAAAGTTCAGTTAGATGCACCTAACGCAGCTGTTAGTGACAAAGTGAATGATTTGACGCTAAAAGCCATGGCACAGCTGCAAAAGATCGTCGATACCATTGCAAAATCTCTCCATGCAGTTGCAGACCAAACAGGTTCGATTGCCGTCAAAATCATCGCAGGATCTGCTGATGATTTTGAAGTAGAGCTTGCTGCTATCACGGATAAACTGAAAAGTGCTCAAAACGAGCTGAAAATTCAGGAAGTGAAGGTCGCAAAAGCTAAGCACGAAAAAGAGATGGTGGAAAACCAAGACAAAATCAAAGAATCGGAAGCCGCTGCAAAAGAAGCCCAAAAATCAGGCTTAGCAGCGAAGATCTTTGGTTGGATCAGTGCGGTGGTTTCTATTGTTGTTGGTGCCGTAATGGTGGCAACGGGTGTTGGTGCAGCAGCCGGTGCACTTATGATCGCTGGTGGCGTCATGGGAGCAGTGAGCATGGCGTTGCAAGAGCCAGCCGTTCAAGATGCGCTAAAAGAAGCGGGCGTAAATGTCGATGTGCTAAACAAAGTCGTAATGGCATTAGAAATCGCCGTCGCGGTTATCGGAGCTGTTGTGACGTTTGGTGGTGCAGCTGCTGGCGGTATCGCGAAACTTGCAGCAAAAGGTGCTGGTAAGGTAGCTCAAAAGGTCACGGAAATCGCTACGAAAGCCGCTGCAAACATGGCGAAAGTGGCGGATATGGGCACAAAAGCTGCGACAACAACAGCGAAAGCGATTCGTTATGGCGCAGAAACCGTCGATCTTGCCGTCAACGTGGGTAAAGGCGCAACGGACAGTGTCCATGCTGCTAACAATGCTCACGTAACAGAGATTCAGGCTGATATCACAGACCTTCGAGCCAAAATGACGTTAAGCCAGGCTGTCATTGATAAGCTCAAAGAAGAGATTGGTAAGTTGATGGAAGACTTCCAAGAGCTGATGAGCCTCATCATGCAAATGATTCAAGCGAAAAGTGAAACTATGCAAACGGTGTTAAGCCGTCCTGCAACGGTATAAGGAGTTTATTATGCTAGATAAAGTAGGCGGAACGGGTCGTGGTGAACTATACGGTTTAGGCGATACCATTAAAACCAACAAAGCAGAAAAAGCGCCGGAAACAAAGCTTGAAGCGGGTGCCGTTAAAAGCCAAAGTGAGTCAGGTGTTTCTGGTGCAGCACGCTACCAGTTAGAGACACCTAAAGCTCCCACAGTGAGTAACCAAGCTCAAGTTGTTGCAAACTTAATGAGTGCTCTTGCGCCGACGGTGAGCTCATTAATGAGCACAACGATGAAAGCGCTTAACGGTGAGGAGGTGATCAAGTCACCATCAGATGCGGTATCACAATCGTTGACGCTATTAACATTGTTGTATCAAGTATCAAAGCTGAGCCGTGAGCAGCAAGTGCTACAACGTGAAATTGCTGTTGAAGCAAACGTCGCGAGTTTAGAAAGCCAAGCGGCAGAACTAAACAACTCGGCAAGCGCAATGATCGCGATGGCAGTCGTTTCGGGTGTATTAGCGGGTGCTACCGCAATTATTGGTGCCCTTGGTTCTTTCAAAGCAGGGAAAGAAATCAAGAATGAAATGGCGAGCAATAATGTACTGAAAACGCAAAAAGCTGGCTTCGATCAAGCAGAAGAGTTATTAAATAACAATAGCTTGTCTAAAACGCAGCAAGATCAGGTTAAGCGTGCGCACTCACTAGCGAAAGACAATATCGCAGACACGACAGCGCAGCTGACAAGTGGTGGCCGTAAGTTCGATAAGTTGATGAGCTCAAACCAAGCGAAGAACGCGATTCTTCAAGCTTTGGGCCAGATGGCAAACTCAGCATCGAATGTAGAGCAAACCAAAGCGCAAGCGCGCAGCAAAGATGATGAAGTACAAGCGACTCGCGCACAAGCAGCCAAACAGAAAGCCGATGAAAACATTGGTTTCCAAGAAGGTTTATTGAAAGAGCTACGTGACTTGTTCCGATCTATCTCAGATAGCCAGAACCAAGCGTGGCGAGCGTCAGTCCCAACGGTGTAACCATCCGTTTCACTAACTACAAAGCGTTGTTTATACAACGCTTTTTTTATGGGATAAAAGTATAAACGCTATTTATCAGCAGGTTAAGTTGATAAAAAAATATATATCTATAAATCAACCTCCAAGGATGAGAACTCAAACGTTATCAAATTGTTAACGGTTGCTATACTTAAACGGTCATCAACACAGGTAAAAGGGATGTTCAATGTTTAAGTTTAAGCAAATCGCACTTGCGGCTTCTTTGGCTGCACTCACAACAGGCTTTTCTGCGTCTGCGGAGGAAACGTTTGTCACGATTGGTACCGGTGGCGTAACAGGGGTTTATTATCCGACTGGTGGCGCTATTTGTCGCTTGGTTAACAAATCGCGAGAAGAGCACGGTATCCGTTGTTCGGTAGAAAGTACTGGGGGATCGATTTATAACATCAACACTATTCGTGCTGGTGAATTGGACCTCGGTATCGCGCAATCAGACTGGCAGTATCATGCTTACAAAGGAACCAGTAAGTTTGAAGAAAGCGGGCCTTTTAAAGAGCTGCGCGCCGTATTCTCCGTTCATCCAGAACCGTTTACTGTCGTTGCACGTAAAGACGCGAACATCAAAACTTTTGATGACTTGAAAGGTAAGCGCGTCAACATTGGTAATCCTGGTTCTGGTCAGCGAGGTACTATGGAAGTGCTAATGAACCAGTATGGTTGGAGTAACGACGACTTTAAGCTTGTCTCTGAGTTAAAAGCAGCAGAGCAATCAAAAGCACTTTGTGATAACAAAATTGATGCGATGATTTATACCGTTGGTCACCCAAGTGGAGCGATTAAAGAAGCCACTACGTCGTGTGATAGTAATATCGTAACGGTAGCTGGACCTAATGTAGAAAAGCTGGTTGCAGACAACAGCTTCTATCGTGTCGCAAATGTCCCAGGTGGTATGTATCGTGGCACAGATAGTGATGTTCAAACCTTTGGTGTGGGCGCGACGTTTGTTTCTTCTACTGCGGTACCAGAAGATGTGGTTTATAACGTGGTTAAAGCGGTATTTGAAAACTTCGATGATTTCCGCCGTCTCCACCCAGCGTTTGCAAACTTGAAGAAAGAGGAAATGGTAAAAGACGGTTTATCTGCGCCTCTTCACCCAGGTGCGCTCAAATACTACAAAGAAGTAGGGCTGATTAAGTAAGCGTTACTTTCTCTTATTATTGATGTAAAACGCCATCTTTCTCGATCAATGCCACTCGTTTAACCGCGAGTGGCATATTTCTATTTCTCGTCACCCTGTACAGCGACGAAGGAGCGTGATACAGGCTCTTCCATCCGAGCACTTTGTGATCAAAATGGTTTCATTAGCCGCTCAGTGTAGTGCTATTAGATTCCTAACCTCGCTGGAGTGACACAAAAAATCGTTAAGCCATCTGCATTAATCTTTCGCGCTGGCGTTTTTGTAGGAGTGTTATCCACTTGTACAAGTTTTGCTTAAACATAAACATCAATGAAAAAGTAGATAGTGATGAGAATAGAAGAAAGAGCAACAAACCCTTTAACATGATTAGGATTCAGTTGACGAGAGACACGAGCTGCAAGATACCCACCTACCAACGTACCGACCAAAACAACACTACCTGTGTGCCAGTCAATGGAGCCATTGGCAACAAAAATCACGATAGCAATGAGTGAAACACACGTAGATACGAGCAATTTCAAACCGTTCATTAAATTAATGTCTTGGTGGCCAGCTACTACCAGATAGCTCAGAACAATAACCCCTAAACCTGCGTTGAAAAAACCACCGTAAGCAGAGACACCAACAAGTAGTGAACCCAACGCGATTGCTCCGAGTATGCCAGCATGTTTGTGCTCTTTCGCGACAGTTTTGATTAGCATTGTTAAACGAGAACCGGTGAGAAAAAGCACGGTGGCAAATAAGAGTAACCAAGGGATAGCTTCCATAAATAGCGATTCTGGCGTGTTGAGCAACAGATATGCTCCGACAGCGCCGCCGACTAAACTGAATGAGACTGTGAACAGCAGTTCATGCTTGTTCTTCATGATCTCTTCTCTGAACCCGACGGCTCCACTAATGTAACCCGCACATGAAGCATATGTGTTTGTTGCGTTAGCCATAATAGGAGGAACACCAACTGCCAATAGAGCCGGAAAAGTAATAAAGCTTCCGCCTCCCGCTATGGAGTTAATGATCCCACCAATTACGCCAGCAATGAATAAAAGTGAGAGTTCTAAAAGCATAAACAATCCTTGTTATGTTCTTTTTTATTGTTAGAGCTTCAGATGATCTAACCTACATGCTCTAATGTTCTGATATGAGGTTTACTTTACCCGCTCTAAAACAAAATTGTTCAGTTCTGTAACGTTTTTGATGACATGAACGGCTTTACTTTGAGAGTACCCTTCGAGGCGATACATAAAGTCATCATTCCAGAATGCGGGGCATTGCTGAAGAACTTTGTAGCTTTGTAACGTTCCTTTCAGTACCGAACTACCATCAGGCCAACCTTCAGGTTTTATGAATAGTCCTTTAAGGAGACGTTTCGTCACAAACCAATAGCTTACGGAGTATGGTAGATCAATATAAATGAGAGTATCGGCTGCATCTAAACGAGCGTTGAAAGAGCTGATCGGTCCAAGGCCATCTATAATCCAACGATCTGAGCTTAGTATATTGCTATGGGCTTCATCAAAAACGTTACGCTCAACGGGAGCACCGTTTGGTTTATAGACTATTGAATCTAATTGATGAAGAGGAAGACCGGTAGCAGACGCGATTGCTTTACTTACCGTCGATTTTCCACTGCCGGGTTTACCAAAAACTGCTATTTTTTGCATTGTGACCGCCTCCAAGAGAGCTTTTCCCATACGGTAGAGACAGAAAACCCACCGCTATGGGTGGGTTCGATAAATACTGAGCGCATCAAAAAATCCCACCATTCCTATGGAATGATGATAATTCGTTGGTTAAGTTGCGCTAAGTGTGTGTTCATACAATCACCTTCATATAACGACAGTGATTTGTCAATACCATCTGCACAATAAGCGAACGATTTGGAGGGTGGAAGATAAAGCCATCACGATGGATGGCTTTATCTAGGTTGAAAGAGACAGCGATTACTGCTCAACGCTGACTGGCTGTGCTTTAAACTTTTGAATCAGCTTTACGATTAGTGGACTTGCCAATACCAATACAGCTAAAACAGTAAAGGTAAGGGTAATAGGACGCTCCCATAGGAAACTCAGTTCTCCATCTGAAATCATTAATGCGCGGCGTAAGTTCTCTTCCATTAATCCTCCAAGGATGAAGCCCAGCAATAAAGGTGCGAGCGGGAAGTTAGCGAGCCGAAGTGCAATGGCAGCCATAGCCACAATCAGCATCACGAACACATCCATAGTGTTAAAAGAGACCAAATAAACCCCGGTGATTGAGAAGAATAAAATCATCGGTAGAAGCACCGTTCTTGGAACCGCCAAAAGCTTTGAAATGTACGGAATCAATGGTAAGTTCAGGATCACAAGTACGATGTTGCCGAAGTACATGGAAATGATCACTGACCAGAACACATCTGGGTGTTCAACAAATAGGCGAGGGCCAGGTTGAATACCATAAGCGATCAGCGCACCGAGCATTATTGCTGTTGTACCAGAGCCCGGAATACCAAGCGTTAATAGCGGTACAAATGAACCACTAGATGCTGCATTGTTCGCAGACTCTGGCGCAACCAAACCACGGATACTGCCTTTACCGAACTCATCCTTTTTCTCTTTAGGTGCGAGGTTGCGCTCCATACCATAGCTTAAAAAAGCAGCAATGGTTGCCCCTGCGCCAGGAAGAACGCCAGTGAAGAAACCTAATATTGAAGAGCGAATTGAAACAGGCGCAACATCTTTGATTTCTTCCTTGGTCACTTTCATTGAGCCAATGTTGCTCAGCTTTTCTTGTTCTTCATTGCTGGTGTCTTTTGATGGTTTAAGGATGCCCATCAGTGTCTCACCCAGTGCGAATGTCGCCATTGCAAGCAACAAGAAGCTAAAGCCATCCATTAAATCCGTTAAACCGAAGGTAAAGCGTTCAACGCCTACGCCTTTATCGATTCCAACTGTAGATAGCATCAAACCAAGAATGGTCATCATCCACGCTTTGATTACCTGACCTTTCCCCGCAAAAGCCGCGACTGCTGATAACCCAAGTAGCATCAACGCAAAATAGTCCGACGATTGGAAGCTAAGGGAGACGCTAGCCAATGCTGGTGCGGCAACAAGCAACATAATGGCAGATAGCGTACCGCCAGTGAAAGACGAATAAGCTGCCAAAGCTAATGCTTTACCTGCCTGGCCTTTTTGAGCCATTGGGTAGCCGTCGAATGCTGTGACCACGGTTGAAGAACAACCCGGCGCGTTAATTAAAATCGACGATGTAGAACCACCAAATACCGCACCGTAATAAACACCCGCCATTAAAATAAGGCCAGAGGAGGGCTCTAGACCATAAGTAATTGGGATCATCAAAGCAATGGCTGAGATCGGCCCAAGTCCAGGTAACATGCCGATAAATGTACCGACGAAGCAACCAACGATCACCATCATAATGTTCATTGGCATTACTGCGGTGGATAAACCTTGTAGAATTCCATCTAACATAATTCAGTCCTTTCTTTGGCTACCAGATGGTGAAAATCAAACCCGGTTCGAGATAGATGTCCAAACCTTGAGTGAGTAATAAGTAGAACGCGATCACGAATGGAAACGACGCGCCAAACAGAACGGGTTTACGTCTTTCCCCGAGCAGATAAAAGCCAGCCAATAAAAACAAGCCAGTAGCTATCACAAAACCTAGATAAGTCAGGCCCACGCCGTAGAGCGCCATTAAAATTAAAAAGGCAATCAGTAACTTCCAATTGAAGGTCAGCACTGCGCCACTTTGTTTATCTGGTTGTCCTGTCACCAGCAATAGCAAAGAAAGGCCGACACCAACGTAAGTCAGGATGGTTGGCAGAGTGCGTGCGGTGAATGGTTCATACTCATCACCTGGAAACAATGGAATCTGCGAGGTTTGATAACCGTAGCAAAGACAGAAGAGTAGAAAGATCATTGCGCCGACGCGGTCACGACAGAGCAAGTACTCTTTGGTGAAAAAGTTGGTTGAACGAGGCATATTCAACTCCTAACAAAAGTAAAAAAGACCGCATATGGACGTCAATGAATAAACTAAACCATTAACAATTAAGCATTTCGCTGCTAGTCGAGCCGCTTTGGGTATATAAACAAAGGAGTGTGCATGCCGATTGTCGACAATGTCCATATGCGGTGAAACTTAGAGTGCAAATACAATGGGGAAATACCAACCTACGTTATTCATTGAGGTTGGTATCTGAGGGACCCCAATTCGACTGTTACTTCAGGAAGCCTAACTCGCGCATTAAGTCACCCATCTGTTGCTCTTGATCTTCAAGAAACGCGAAGAATGCTTTATCCGCTTTATAGTTGTCGATCCAACCATTGCGGTCTCGAACGACTTGCCATTCGTCGGTGTTATACATTTTAGTAAATGCGGCATTCCATTCATCTAGCTTTTCTTGGCTTGTGCCTGGTGCTGCAAAGAATCCACGCCAGTTAGCAAAGACAGTTTCATTACCATATTCGGTGAGAGTTGGAATGTTAGGCGCAGCTTCTAAACGTTTTGGTGCTGTAATCGCTAACACTTTCACTTGCCCAGACTTAGACATTTCGAGTACTTCACCTAGCCCTGTAGAGAGCAGTTGTGTTTCGCCTGAAAGTAGGGCAGCCATGGCTTTTCCACCTGCATCATAGGCAATGTAACGAACTTTGCGCGCATCAAAACCTTCACCTTTGAAAGCTGCTGCTATAACCAAATGATCCATAGAACCACGAGCAGAGCCACCAGCAACCTTCACCTTACGTGGGTTTTCTTTAAAAGCTTTAACGACATCTTCCCAAGAGCTATAAGGAGAATCGGCTGATGTAACAATGGCGCCATAATCGGCAACCGTTGCGGCAACAGGTGTCAAGTCGCGGAAAGATTGTGGGAAGATCCCACTGAGCGAGCGAACGACGATCGGTGTTGAGTTCACCATGAGTGTGTCTTCTTGACGATCAGCCGTTTCAATCAAATGTGCGATTGCTTTGCCACCGCCACCACCAGATAGGTTTTGAAATGATACGGTTTCGACGATGTCTGATTTTATTAATACATCACCAGTACCTCGGGCGGTCATGTCCCAACCGCCACCGGCACCTCCAGGGATAAGAAAGTGCATTTTTTCAATATCTGCAGCAAGAGCGTTGAATGAAAATGAAGCTGCGATGATTGAAGCGGCGAGCGTTGGTTTGAGTACCTTTAACATGTTCACGTTCCTTATGTTAGCGACTCTATTTAGTTGAGCCTTATTGTTTTTGCTCAGTTGTCATGCCTTGTAAGCGTTAAAGCTGAACTTGGTGTAAAGGTTAATTAAGTGTTAAATATCTGTCTGTAAAAGAGATATAAAGAGAATATTGAGCATTTCGGTTATTTTGTTCATAAAGTTCACGGCGAGAAGTTGGTGTTAGGTCACGCGGCTTTACGCTTTGGTAGGCCATAATTAAATGACGGAAAATGAACGAGGAAAAGAGAATGAAAGGGACGTGTTTGTGCGGCGCAATTGAAGTCATCGCTGAGGTTAAAAATGAGGTTAGCCTGTGCCATTGCTCTATGTGTCGAAAATGGTCGAGTGGCGCACTTCATGCGGTGCATTGTGGGCCTAACGTGACGTTTAAGGGGGCCGAGCCAAAGCGTTATCAATCGTCTGACTGGGCGGTGAGAGGTTTTTGTGGCGAATGCGGCACAAACCTTTTCTATCATTTGTTGCCGACAGGTGAGTACATTCTTTCCGCTGGTTTGTTCGATAACCCAGATTTCAAACTCACTTTAGAGATTTTTACCGATGAAAAGCCAGCTTATTATGACCTCAATTCCGCTTCACAAAAGATGACTTCGCAACAAGTCTTTGATCAATTTGTACCTAAAGAATAGTTTTTTATCCGATTATTGTTCGACAGCTGAGCTTTTAGTTTTTAGATCATAAGCTTAAAGGTTTATAAGTTGTCGACAATATGAGTTCCCCATTCTTTATTTCTGCTAAAAATGGCACTTAATAGGCATTTTAGGCCCATTTAAATTACGACCTTAGTCTAAATTGTCGACAATTTACTTGATTGTCGACACTTTGATCGACTACTTTATATTCAGGTTAAGAAATTGTAGACATTTCGATGTCGGTAACAAGAGTATCTGAATATGAACTCTGAGTTGAAAGCTCGTTATAAAGTGCTGGGTTCTGAGAAAGAACACACCAAATCCGAAACGCTGACCGAAACACTCATTGAAGTCATTGTTAATGGCGACGTGAAGCCTGGCCATAAGATATCAGAGCCTGAGCTAGCAAAGAAATATCAAGTCAGTCGTGGGCCTTTGCGTGAAGCATTGATGCGCTTAGAGGGGCTAGGGCTCATCGAGCGAATTCCTCATGTTGGGGCTAGAGTGACCACTTTTTCTCCGGAAAAGCTGATAGAACTTTATGCCGTTCGAGAAGCATTGGAAGGCATGGCGGCAAGGTTAGCTGCGCGACACATTACGCAAGAAGAGCTCTTAAGCTTGGAAATGCTATTGTCGACACATTCCAAGCATATAGACCAAATGGAAGGCGCGTCTTACTTCCATCAACATGGTGACTTTGATTTTCACTATCGCATCATCCAAGCGAGCAGAAACAGTAAGTTAATATCTCTGCTGTGTGATGAACTCTATCACTTATTACGGATGTATCGTTACCAGTCGCCACGTGCGCAATCTCGCCCGAATGAGGCGCTCACCGAACACAAATTCATTTTGGAAGCCATTCGCAATCGCGATGAAGAGCTTGCAGAAATGTTGATGAGAAGACACATATCAGGAAGTCGAAAGCTCATCCAATCTCAAATTATACATACAGAAAGTTTAGACAAAGACTAGAAGGAATTCGTCATGAGCTTAACACCGGGAGCGAAATTCAGACTCGCCATTGAACAAAATAATCCACTACAAATTGTCGGCACTATAAACCCGTATTGCGCCATGATGGCAAAAAACTTGGGTCACCAAGCGATTTACTTGTCTGGTGGCGGTATCGCAAATGCGTCATACGGATTGCCGGATCTCGGTATCACAACATTAAACGACGTTTTGGTTGACGTTGACCGCATCACTAACGCATGTGATTTGCCTCTTTTGGTTGATATCGACACGGGTTTTGGCGGTGCATTTAACATTGCTCGCACGATCAAAGCGATGGAAAAAGCAGGCGCGGCAGCGGTGCACATGGAAGACCAAGTCGCACAGAAACGTTGTGGTCATCGTCCGAACAAAGCAATAGTCAGCCAGCAAGAGATGGTTGATCGCGTAAAAGCCGCGGTTGACGCACGCAATGATGAAAGTTTCGTGGTTATGGCTCGTACAGACGCGCTAGCTGTTGAAGGCATGGACAGCGCAATCGAGCGTGCGATTGCGTGTGTGGAAGCTGGCGCAGACATGATCTTCCCAGAAGCGATGACCAAGCTGGATCAGTACCTTCAGTTCTCAAACGCACTTGAGCAAGCAACTGGAAAGCACGTTCCTATTCTGGCCAACATTACCGAGTTCGGCGCAACGCCACTGTACGGCTGCGATGAGCTTGCAAAAGCGAAAGTCGATATGGTGCTTTACCCATTAAGTGCGTTCCGTGCCATGAACAAAGCTGCTGAAACGGTCTACAAACATTTGCTAGAAGTGGGTAATCAGGAAGCACTGGTTGAATCGATGCAAACACGTAAAGAGTTGTATCAGCACCTGAATTACCACGACTACGAAGACAAACTTGACCAGTTATTCTCTGAAGGGAAATAGCGGGGGAAAAGCAAAAATAGACGGAAGCCCAAGAAAAAGATAATCGGAATTTATCTCATCTAATAACGTGAAATTCGTTTGGCTAAAAACACCCCAGAGAGGGAAAAGTCAGACAGAAAAGGAGTTCAAACAATGTCTCAAACTGCAGAAAAGAAAGCAGAATTAGGTGGCGCAGGCCTTCGTGGTCAAAGCGCAGGAAGCACAGCTTTATGTACTGTCGGAAAAACGGGAACTGGTCTAACTTATCGTGGATACGATATTACTGATCTTGCGAACAACGCACAGTTTGAAGAAGTGGCTCACCTTCTGTTACGCGGTCACTTGCCGAATCAACAAGAACTTGATGCGTACAAGACACATCTACTCAGCCTTAGAGGTTTGCCAGCCGAGCTAAAACAAGCTTTAGAGTTGATTCCTGCAAGCGCACACCCAATGGACGTAATGCGCACGGGTTGTTCTGTATTGGGTAACCTAGAGCAGGAAATGAGCTTCGAGGAGCAACTGAAAGCAACCGAACGTATGCTTGCCTTGTTCCCTGCCATCATCTGTTACTGGTACCGCTTTAGTCATGATGGCGTGCGTATCAACACCGAGGATCAGACTGAAGATTGCATCGGTGGTTACTTCTTACGATTACTTACAGACAAAGCGCCATCTGCGCTGCACAAACAAGTGATGCATTGCTCGCTCATTCTTTATGCTGAACATGAGTTTAATGCTTCTACATTCGCAGCACGCGTTTGTGCATCAACGTTGTCAGACATCCATTCTTGTATCACGGCAGCAATCGGTACGCTTCGTGGACCACTTCACGGCGGTGCGAACGAAGCGGCGATGGAAATGATTGAAGATTGGCAAACGCCCGACGAGGCGGAAGCGAACATCATGAAAATGCTAGCCAATAAAGACAAGATCATGGGCTTCGGTCATGCGATTTATCGTGAAAGTGACCCTCGCAACGCCTTAATAAAACGATGGTCCAAAGAGCTATCGAAACAAGTTGGTGATACACATCTATATGCGGTTTCTGAGCGTGTTGAATCAGTGATGAAGCGAGAGAAAGGTCTGTTCTGTAATGCGGACTTCTTCCATGCATCGGCTTACCACTTCATGGACATTCCAACCAAACTATTTACCCCAATCTTTGTGATGAGTCGTTTAACGGGCTGGGCTGCACACGTTTATGAACAGCGTGCCAATAACCGTATTATTCGCCCAAGTGCCGATTATACGGGCCCAGATCATCAAGAATGGGTGCCTATCGAGAATCGCTAGCGCGAAGGTCAACGAGGGCATTATATGCTTTGGTTGACCACCTCCTTCCTTTGTCATTCTCTCTAACAGAGGAAGGAGATCCTCTCATCACTGTGTTTCTGGAGCAATGGAAAACCTTGATGAAGGCAAGATGTAAAGACTGAATGGAAGCAAACCATGAACACAAATATTAATACCCAATATCGTAAGCCGCTTCCGGGAACTCAACTGGATTATTTTGATGCACGCGAAGCCGTCAATGCCATTTCTCCTGGAGCCTATGAAACACTCCCTTATACCTCTCGCGTGCTAGCTGAGCAGCTGGTCCGCCGCTGTGACCCGAACACATTGACAGATAGCCTGAAACAGTTAATTGAACGCAAACGAGATCTTGATTTTCCTTGGTATCCAGCACGCGTTGTTTGTCATGACATTCTTGGTCAGACCGCTCTAGTCGATTTAGCGGGTCTGCGCGATGCCATTTCAGATCAGGGCGGTGATCCTGCAAAAGTGAACCCAGTGGTTGAGACACAATTGATCGTTGACCACTCTTTAGCGGTTGAACATGCGGGCTTTGACCCTGATGCCTTCGACAAAAACCGCGCGATTGAAGAGCGCCGTAATGAAGACCGATTCCACTTTATCGAGTGGTGTAAAACAGCGTTTGAAAACGTCAGCGTGATTCCGGCTGGGAATGGCATCATGCACCAAATCAACTTGGAAAAAATGTCTCCTGTGGTACAAGCAAAGCAGGGCATTGCCTACCCAGACACCTGTGTGGGTACGGACAGTCACACGCCTCACGTAGACGCTCTTGGTGTTATTGCGATAGGTGTCGGTGGTCTGGAAGCAGAAACCGTCATGCTTGGCCGACCATCAATGATGCGTCTACCAGATATTGTCGGTGTCAAACTGACGGGTAAACGTCAACCGGGCATTACCGCAACGGATATTGTCCTTGCGATTACTGAGTTTCTGCGTAATGAGCGTGTGGTATCTTCATATCTTGAATTCTTCGGAGAAGGCGCACGTGATCTAACGATCGGAGACCGCGCAACGATTTCAAACATGACACCAGAATACGGCGCAACAGCTGGCATGTTTTATATTGATGAGCAGACCATCAATTACTTGAAACTAACTGGTCGAGATGAAGAACAAGTTGCTTTAGTAGAAAATTACGCAAAACAAACCGGTCTTTGGGCAGACGATCTTGATAGCGCCGTTTACGAGCGCGTACTTGAGTTCGATTTATCATCAGTTAGCCGTAACTTGGCTGGTCCGTCAAACCCTCATCGTCGTTTACCAACTTCTGAGTTGGCACAGCGCGGCATTTCTGGAGCGTGGGAAGAGAAAGAAGGCGAGTTGCCAGATGGTGCAGTGATCATCGCTGCTATTACCTCATGTACGAATACTAGTAACCCAAGAAACGTGGTTGCTGCTGGTCTTGTGGCGAAGAAAGCCAACGAACTTGGTCTTGTACGTAAACCTTGGGTGAAATCGTCTTTTGCTCCGGGTTCTAAAGTTGCACGCTTGTATCTGGAAGAAGCGGGCTTATTACCAGAGCTAGAGAAGCTTGGCTTTGGCATTGTTGGTTACGCATGTACAACTTGTAACGGTATGAGTGGTGCGCTGGATCCAAAAATCCAACAAGAGATCATCGACCGTGATTTATATGCGACAGCGGTGCTTTCTGGTAACCGTAACTTTGATGGTCGAATCCATCCGTACGCCAAACAAGCTTTTTTGGCTTCACCACCATTGGTTGTCGCTTATGCGCTGGCCGGTACGATTCGTTTTGGTATCGAGCGCGATGCACTGGGCACTGACCAACATGGCAAACCAATTTACTTAAATGATTTGTGGCCAAGCGATGAAGAGATCGATGCAGTTGTCGGTACTCATGTTAAACCTGAGCAGTTTAAGCAAGTTTACATTCAGATGTTTAAGCTGAATGATCAAGAGCAAAATCCCAACCCGCTGTACGACTGGCGTCCGATGAGTACCTATATCCGCCGACCACCGTACTGGGAAGGTGCGCTAGCGGGAGAAAGAACATTGTCTGGCATGCGTCCATTGGCGATTCTGGGCGACAACATCACCACTGATCACTTATCACCATCCAACGCGATTCTCGCAAGCAGCGCAGCAGGTGAATACTTAGCGAAAATGGGTGTGCCAGAAGAAGATTTCAACTCTTACGCGACTCACCGTGGTGACCACTTAACGGCGCAACGCGCGACCTTCGCTAACCCAAAGTTGTTCAATGAAATGGTGAAGGAAAACGGCGAAGTCGTGCAGGGATCTCTGGCGCGTGTAGAGCCAGAAGGGCAGGTGGTTCGTATGTGGGAAGCGATTGAAACCTACATGAATCGTAAACAACCATTGATCGTGGTGGCTGGCGCGGATTACGGTCAGGGGTCATCCCGTGACTGGGCAGCAAAAGGCGTTCGACTGGCAGGCGTAGAAGCCATTGTTGCTGAAGGCTTTGAGCGTATTCACCGTACTAACTTGGTTGGCATGGGCGTACTACCACTGCAATTTAAGTCGGGCGTTAACCGCAATACGCTAGAGCTGGATGGTACGGAACTTTACGACGTGGTTGGAGAAATCAAGCCGGGCGCTGATTTAGCGCTGGTTATCACACGCAGCAACGGCGATAAAGTCGATGTTCCGGTTACTTGTCGCTTAGATACCGCTGACGAAGTTCACGTGTACAACGCAGGCGGTGTTCTGCAGCGTTTCGCGCAAGATTTCTTGGCACAATAAGGAGTGCGTATGTCAAATAATACTCCGAATCAAACAAGCCAAATAAAAGTGCCCGCGACGTACATGCGTGGCGGCACGAGTAAAGGTGTCTTTTTCAACCTAGAGGATTTGCCTCAAGAAGCGCAAGTGGCTGGAGCCGCACGTGACAAACTGTTGCTACGCGTTATTGGCAGCCCTGATCCTTACGCGAAGCAAATTGATGGCATGGGGGGCGCGACGTCAAGCACCAGTAAAACAGTGATTGTTTCGCGCAGCAGCAGAGCCGATCACGATGTTGACTACTTATTTGGTCAAGTGTCGATCGACAAACCATTCGTCGATTGGAGCGGTAACTGCGGCAACTTGTCTGCCGCTGTCGGTCCTTTCGCCATTCATGCTGGTCTGATCCCACAAGATCGCATTCCAGAAAATGGCATTGTGACGGTGCGTGTTTGGCAGGTGAACATCAGCAAAACCATCTTGATTCACGTGCCAATCGTCAATGGTTTCGTTCAAGAAACCGGCGAATTTGAGCTCGATGGCGTGACGTTTCCGGCCGCCGAGATTCAAGTCGATTTCGTTGACCCTTCTGATGGCGAAGGAAGTATGTTCCCTACGGGTAACTTAGTTGATGATTTAGTGGTGCCGGATGTGGGTACGTTCAACGCGACCTTTATTAACGCGGGCATACCAACCATTTTTATTGATGCTGAATCGATTGGATATCAGGGCACCGAGCTGCAAGACGATATCAACAACGATGACACAGCATTAGCAATGTTCGAATCCATCCGTGCATATGGCGCGTTAAAAATGGGCCTGATTTCTGATTTAGAAGAAGCTCAAACACGCCAACATACGCCGAAAATAGCGTTTGTTTCTAAACCGAAAAGTTACCTGTCTTCAAGTGGTAAAGCCGTTAATGAGTCGGATATTGATGTGCTCGTTCGCGCGCTGTCGATGGGCAAGCTACATCATGCAATGATGGGAACAGCAGCCGTTGCTATTGCTTCTGCTGCGTGTGTGCCCGGAACGTTAGTGAATTTAGCCGCTGGTGGCGGTGAAAAAGAGTCCGTGACTTTTGGCCACCCGTCAGGAACGTTAAAAGTTGGGGCACAAGCGAAGCAAACTGAGCAGGGCTGGGTGGTGCAAAAAGCCATTATGAGCCGAAGTGCGAGAATACTGATGGAGGGATTTGTGCGTGTACCCTTCTATGTCTTCGATTAAAAGAGACGATCTTTGGATTAAAAGAGCGATCTTTGAGTAGAACGAGAGCAATGTCAGGACATACTGGAGGAAGCAATATGTCTTCATACGAAAAAGAATACTTATGGGCGAAGAATGAACCGGAGAGTTTTTGGCGCGCTCAAGCGGAGAATATCGATTGGTTTGAATCTCCTAAAACTATCTTGAAATCTGATGAAAACGGCATAGAACGTTGGTTTCCAGATGGTGTAATGAATACGTGCTGGTTAGCATTAGATTACCATTGCGAGCAAGGACGCGGTGATAATACTGCACTCATTTATGACTCGCCAGTGACAGGTCGTAAAGCCACGTACACCTATAGCGACCTACGTGACCAAGTAGCAAAAATTGCTGGCATGCTGTCTGCTCAAGGTGTTGAAAAAGGCGACCGAGTCGTTATTTATATGCCGATGATCCCAGAAGCCGCAATGGCGATGCTTGCCTGCGCGCGTTTGGGGGCGATTCATTCCGTAGTATTCGGCGGTTTTGCTCCTAATGAGCTTGCTGTACGAATTGAAGATGCAGAGCCGAAAGTGATCATGACGGCGTCGTGCGGGATTGAGATCAACAAAGTCATTCCATACAAACCAATGGTAGACAAAGCCATTATGGACAGCCGTTGGAAGCCTGAGAAAGTGTTTGTTTTCCAACGTCCAGAGTGCGACGCTGAGCTAAACCAAGATAGAGACTTAGATTGGCAGCGAGAGTACAACCAAGCGCTGCCACATGGTTGTGTTCCGGTGTTAGCAACCGATCCGCTCTACATACTTTATACATCGGGTACGACAGGTAAGCCGAAAGGCGTTGTGCGTGATAACGGTGGTCATGCTGTCGCGATGAAGTACTCCATGAGCGCAATCTATAACATTCCTCAAGATGGCGTCTTTTGGGCGGCATCTGATGTGGGCTGGGTAGTAGGGCACTCTTACATTGTTTACGCTCCACTGATTCACGGTTGCACTACTATCCTATTCGAAGGCAAGCCTGTTCGAACACCGGATCCTGGGGCATTTTGGCGAGTGTGTGATGAATATAAAGTAGATGCGTTGTTCTCTGCACCAACGGCGTTTCGTGCGATTAAGAAAGAGGACCCGGAAGGTGAGCACTTAAAACAGTACGACTTGTCGAATCTGAAAACCATCTTTATGGCGGGAGAACGCCTCGACCCTCCGACACTGGAGTGGGTTCAGAGCAAAGCGGACAAGCCCGTTATTGACCACTGGTGGCAAACCGAGACGGGCTGGGCCATCGCGGGCAACCCGACAGGTGTCGAAATGATGCCAGTTAAAGCTGGTTCTTCGACGAAGCCCATTCCGGGTTATCAGGTCGAAATTCTGAATGAACTTGGAGAGGCTGTCGGGCCTAACCAACAAGGCTTTGTCGCATTAAAACGTCCGCTACCACCAAGTTGTCTGCCAACGGTTTGGCGTAATCATGACCGTTTTGAAACTGGTTATCTTAGCCAGTTACCAGGCTACTACGTGTCAGGTGATGGTGGCTATCTGGATGAAGACGGTTACCTGTTTATTATGGGACGTATTGATGACGTGATTAATGTCGCGGGACACCGATTGTCGACAGGTGAAATGGAAGAAATAGTAGGAGGCCACCCAGCGATTGCAGAATGTGCGGTGGTTGGTATCCACGATGATCTAAAAGGTCAGCTTCCACTTGGCTTTGTGGTACTAAAAGACGGCGTCAAAGTGGATGAGCTAGACCTTGAAGGTGAGCTTGTGGGCAAAGTGCGTAGTGAGATAGGTGCAGTTGCTTGCTTCAAGCATGCGTTGGTTGTAGACCGTTTACCGAAAACACGTTCAGGTAAAATTTTGCGCCGAACTATACGTCAAATAGCTGATGGTGAAAAATACACCGTTCCGTCAACGATTGATGACCCAAGTAGCTTGAACGAAATTGAGCGAGTGCTACGACGCTGAGAAAAACTCAATTCTAACTAACCCCTGATCCTCGAACTCTGTTGGTTGGTTCTGCCTCTGTACGTTTATTAAGTGCAGGGGCCTTTTTGTTGTTCAAACAGTACAAACGTATCGTGAAAGCATTTGTGACTTGCCAATACGACGTTTTCCTCACAAACTACAGCCATTCCATTTTTAGTGACCCTTTGTATGACCACGTTTGCGATTAAACCTGCGTGTTTTAGCGACCTAGAGTTGCTCAACGATCTTATGTTCGAGCTTCATGATGAGCATCATCTTCAATCTCCTGAGCTTTTCAAAACGGCAGAGGAGATAGAACAAGAAAAAAGCATTGCTCGATATATTGACGACCCTGAGTGCCTTGTTTACGCAGCAAAACAAGGAGATGAAATTATTGGCTTTATCTCTGGTCACTTCTGTGAACTTATTTCTACCGTCAGCCAGCCAGTTATGATGGGAAGTGTGGATGAGCTCTATGTGCTGCCTGAATATCGAAAACAAGGTACGGCGCAGGCATTGATTAATAAAATTGAGTCAACGTTCTCTGATTACGGTGCAAAACAGATGTTTGTTGAAGTATGGCATTTTAACCAGGGCGCAATATCTTTGTATGAAAAACAAGGATTTGCACACCATATCCACTATTTAAGAAAACCGCTGAACGAATAATCGTATTTAACTTTAATATTGTGATTTAGGTTCTATCGAATTGAAATCATTCAGTTCGTCAATAGACTTTTCTCTATAAGTTGCTCGCAATGTTAATAAATTGATATGCACCCACATTGGTATCGGCGTTTTTGTCTGCTTGTTTATTAGTAGCACGAGGATCGTGCTTACAAAAACAAGAGGACAATATTTTGAAACTAACAAAATCGTTACTTGCTTTAGCCGTTTTGCCAATGTTCGCAAGTGCTGATGATTTGTCACAGACGCAAAATCACACTATCCAACCCCAGATCGTAGGCGGAGTAACTGCCGACCCACGTGACTGGAAATTCTACACCCAAATTGTTAGTCGTTATGGTAACCGATCATATTGTGGGGCCAGTTATATCGGGAATGGTTACGTCCTGACTGCTGCGCATTGTGTTGAGGGTGATTCTCCGAATCAGATAGCGGTTAAAATCGGTGGCGTTGTTTATAACGGTAGTGACGGTGTTCGTGCAAACGTCAGTGAGATCCATATGCACCCGGCATATCGCCGCGCGACGCTTTCTCATGACCTCGCGGTATTGAAGCTCGACTCTGTGCCTCAAGGTGTTTCTTCAGTTGAGATTGCGAATGGCAGTCTAACGCAATACGCGAGCATCGGAGATTGGCTTAGTGTTGCTGGCTTAGGGCGAACTTCTGAAGGAGGAAGCTCTCCGTCTCGATTGCAAGAGGTTGACGTCCCACTTGTGTCGGATATGACTTGCCGTCAAGCCGGTGGCAACTACACAACGGTTGGAGAAGTGTCATTCTGTGCGGGTATTCCTCAAGGTGGGATAGATTCTTGTCAGGGAGATAGTGGTGGTCCAATCGTCATTAATCGCAGTGGTGTAATTACTCAACTTGGTGTGGTCAGTTGGGGAATAGGTTGTGCTCGTCCTGGTATGTATGGGGTTTATAGCGATATCGCTGCTATGCGCAATTTTGTCGATGGTGTTATCGGAACAGTAACACCACTAAAAGAGAATGTTTCTGTTGGATACACCACCGAACAGACACTGGCATCATTTAATGTTGGGGAGTTACAGCAACATAGCTTTGTTATCCAGAATTCAGGGAACACCACCTTCACTGTGGAAAATGTTCGCGCGTTTGCTTCGGGTGTTACTGATGCAGCTGTTATTGCCAATGATCAGTGCTCTCAGGCGACGTTAGCAATGAATGCAAGTTGTCGTATTGATGTTGAATTTGGTGCTACTCAGAGCGGAGAAGCAAGAGTGGCTTTGAACTTCAACGTTGATAAGACCAGCACACAATACCAAGCGTTAGTATCCGCTCAAGCGAAAACGGTGACAACGCCTCCCACAGATAGCTGTAAAACTGTATGGCAAGCCAGCTTAGTGTATCTCAAAGGAGATACGGTTACTTGGAATGGTAAAGTTTGGCAAGCGCAGTGGTGGACTCAAGGTGATAATCCAGCAGACTCAGGGCCTTGGGGTGTTTGGCAAAAAGTCGGCGATGCGAATTGCAAGTCTAACTAACGATCGGGCCAGTGAATTTGATTCGTTGACCATGAGATAAGATTCATTCTTGGTTTCAACGATCAGTACATATTTACCATAACTGGGGTTTATTGTTTGCGAATAATAAGCCCTTTTTTATTGTGTCAACTATGAGAACCCACAAAATGTGTATGACTTTTTCCTGACGTTATCTTTATATAACTGGCAGAATTGCGATCAACATTTTATGTTTTGTCTGATTTTTGTCAGGTTTGCATTAAATTATTCTCCAGTGAGCGTTGAGATCAGGTTTTACGCGATCAACTCAGTTTGGCATAACTCGTTACTTAATTTTTGTCGAAAAAGATAAGATTAACTGCCATGATTCATTGGTTATCATTATGTTTATTTAAGGTCATATTTTGTGTTGAGACAGCTGTTATTACTCATCCTTTGTTTTATTTTGTTACCTGTTTCACCGATCTCTACGGCTAAAGCCACTGCGAGCGAAGTTAAAGGAGCGCTCTGTATTGTTCGCGCTGATGACAAGTTAGTGCTAGTTCATGAAGTATTAACGGATAAGATTTCTCTACCTGGCGGAACCATTATTGATGGTGAGTCTCCACAAGTTGCTGCTCAACGAGAAACGTGGGAAGAAACCGGTATAGTGGTTACGGTTGGAGAGGAGCTTGGCAGAACGGACACTGCGGTTTTTTACGACTGTATATCAGACTCTGACATTATCGCTTTTTCTATGAATAATTCTTTAGGTGGAAATGAACTGCCTATTTGGTTTGCCCCTCATTATGGAGTAGAAGTTGCGTCAGCGATGTTGCTTAGCCCATCTGAATTACCATCATCTTTATATCGTTATCCTGAGCAATGGCCACAAGCCACTCAGTTTTTTGATCAAGCTACCAAGCAATCAGTATCTTATGTGACTCAGTTGATCGAATCCGCGCCTTCATTTCGTCAGGTTGAATTGGCGTGGCTGATAGATTTACAGAGTTGGGTAGGGGCGTTGTCAGAAACGAGTTACGAGGTAGCTAGTCAGATCTCGAAACTGGTTATAGACCTGACAGAACCGACGGTACTACTCTTTCTATTTCCTTTTGCCATGATGCGCTTTGGTAGCCGGTTTGTGTACCGACTCTTTTTTGCAATTAGTGCAACGTCGCTTATGGTGCTTGTCGCTCAACAAGGCTTTTCGTTACCGCGCCCACATGTCTATATACCAATGTTGGAGTTAACGCACAGCTTTGGCTTTAGTTTTCCTAGCTTGCCTATCGCTGTGTGGTTTTGTGTTCTGACGTTCTTGTTTCATAGAACCCAGTATTTCGGTTTGAATGGAACAACGGCAGTCTTCGTGTTCATCACTCTTACAGTGGTGTTAGGTAAGTTTTTCCTCGGCAGTGCCTTTATTTTAGATATGTTATTTGGCGCGCTGTTAGGCAGCTTGGTGGCTTGGCATGTTCTTCGATTGGAAACAAATCAAGATGTGAACGTTGATCAAGTTCTAAGCGCAAAAGGCGTCTGGTTCATTATGACTGCGGCAACAGCGGTCATCTCCGTCATCTGGCCATTACCTGTGTTTGGTCGCTGGCTAGCAATTTTAATCACTGCATCAGCGTTGGTCATGACATTTAAAGAGTCGAAAGCACATTTAGATACTCGGCAGATGATCTTTGTGACGCTGGCATTGTTGCTTGTTGATCAACTCTATTTGTACACGGCTAATATCGTATCGTTTAGCGGTTTGTGGTCATTAGTCTTGTCGACGTTACATTATCCATTATTAATGTTGTTATTTATGCTGCTTGCAAGGAAGCTGACTTGTGAAAACCAACCGAGCAAAACGTTGCTAGATTGATGGCTGTATTTGTTATCTATTAGTATTTAAGTAAAAACAAAGCCTTGCATTACAGCAAGGCTTTTACACGTTTAGTCCACGAACAACGCCGCTTGCCTATCTTGGACGGCTAGGGATGTTAAACGTAAGAAGCTTAACGCAACAGACATGGCGGAAAGGACTATGCATTGAGCACGAACTTTTCTATAGCTTTAGCGACACCGTGCTCATCATTACTTGCCGTAATGTAGTCAGCGATTTGCTTGGTTTCTTCCATTGCATTTGCCATCGCGATACCAAGGCCAGCGTATTTCAGCATGTGGTGGTCATTTTCTGCGTCACCCATACAGATAACTTCTTCCGGTTTAATTCCCAGATACTCGGCAATTGCGGCAACACCAATACCTTTGTTGCTCGCAGGGTTAAGAAACTCAAGGAAAAACGGAGCGCTTTGAACAACCGTAAACGCTTCGCGCATTTCAGCTGGCAGTGCTGCTATAACTTCTGTTAGTTTGCTTGGCTCTGCAACCATCATAGCTTTGATGATTGGATGATCGTCTTCTAGTGATTCGAAGTTCATCTCGGTGACATTTAAGCCATTTATCTTTGCTTCAATATCGGTGTAAGGGTTGTGTTCGTTGGTGATTAAACCATGAACTTGACTAAAAGCATGGACGTACGCACCTAGCTCTTCGGCTTTTCGCGCCACCAATTTTGCAGCTTTACCATCTATGATTTGCTGGTGGATGATGTCGTTTGTGCCTACGTTCTTGACCATCGAACCGTTGTAGTAAAGAACAAAATCTCGATCGGAATGGATATTCAGTTCGTCGAGCTTGTCTTGCATTCCTTCTAATGGGCGACCAGAAGCGAGAACGACAGTAACGCCTGCTTCTCGAGCTTTTGCGATCGCTTGTTTGTTTTCTTCAGAAATGGCTTTATCACTATTGAGTAGCGTGCCATCCATATCTAGTGCGATCAGTTTATACATCATTTCTTACCTTAAAGTTTTTTGGGAGCTGTCAGTGAATAAGGCTTGGTTTAACGTTAACCAGAAACCTATATTCATTACGCTATGAAACTACAAAATGGTCTATTTTAACAATTAATTTTTGGTTTAAATTGACCTAGACACGCGTGTCCATTATGGTCTTCGCCTCGAAATGTTATGAGTTGAGTGAGTTCTGCGTTGTATAAGCTAAATGAGATGTTTGAAACCATCCAAGGGGAAGGGGTTTTCACTGGAGTCCCTGCTGTTTTTGTTCGGCTTCAAGAGTGTCCGGTTGGTTGCTCATGGTGCGATACCAAACAAACGTGGTATGCAGATGAGAATGATCAACGTCAAATAGGCGATATTCTGGTGAAAACGGAAGACTCTCCGACTTGGTGTGTTGCATCTGCCGAGAACATCGTAGAGCAATATCAACAGCAAGGCTTTAATGCTAAGCATATCGTGATTACTGGTGGAGAGCCTTGTATTTATGATCTGCGCCCTTTAACAAAGGCGTTTGAAGGTATGGGGTGCCAATGCCAAATTGAAACCAGTGGCACATCAGAAGTGATTACTTCAGAAAATACGTGGGTGACAGTGTCACCAAAAGTGGCAATGAAAGGTAAATTACCAGTGCTTAATAGCGCGTTAGAGCGGGCAAATGAGATTAAGCATCCAGTCGGCACCCAGAAAGACATCGACCACCTTGATGATCTTTTAGCAAATGCGAACGTAGCGGCTGAGACTATCATTGCACTACAACCAATTAGCCAGAAGCCTCGTGCTACGCAATTGTGTATTGATACGTGTATTGCCCGCAATTGGCGTTTGTCTGTTCAAACTCATAAATATTTGAGTATTGCTTAGACGAGAGGCTCGTCATCATTCGAAGTGGCTTTTCTATCTAATCCCGGTTTCGCGAGTAATGCCGTTGGTAGCTTTGCTATGGAATCATTGTCGATGTATCTAAACAATTTATAGCGTTGTAAAAGCTAAGCAGTGTTGGCTGCTGTGGTGTGGTGCTATCTTTGGTTCGACAATCGTTTCGCATTTAATTGATGCCACCAATCTGGCGGCATCAAAATGAAGCTCTGTTGGCTGGAGTTTCACGCTGAGATAAAACGTTTAGAAGCTAACGCAAAAGGTTTTATCCCAGCGCTATTACCGCTAACAAAGACTATTTGCTCGCTAAGTATTCTTCTAAGCCGCTTTGTCGCAGTAGGCACGCTGGACATTCACCACAGCCTTTACCAACGATTCCGTTGTAACATGTTAAAGTATTGTTTTGGACAAACTCCAACATATTGTGCTTATCAGCTAGAGCCCAGGTCTCGGCTTTAGTAAGCCACATTAAAGGAGTCTTAATATTGAAGGCTTTATCCATACCTAAATTGCAAGAGAGATTTAGAGAGCGAATAAAGTTGTCTCGGCAGTCAGGGTAACCACTAAAGTCTGTTTCGCAAACTCCCGTAATGATGTCTTGAATGCCAAGCTGGTAAGCATGGATACATGCGTAAGTAAGAAAGAGAATGTTTCTCCCTGGAACGAATGTATTGGGTACGTTAGCGTCGCTTAAGTCATTAGATACCGGAATGTTGTCTCTTGTCAGCGAGCTTATCGCTAACTCATTAATTGATTTTACATCCAGGACTTTGTGGCTTTTGATGTTAAGTTGCTTACCTAATTCGATAGCGATATCTATTTCATCTGAATGACGCTGGCCATAATCAAACGTTATAGCATGAACTTCATCATATGTATTTAATGCATCGATTAAGCAGGTCGTAGAGTCCTGCCCACCGGAAAAAACCACAAGTGCTTTTGTTGTAGCCATGTTGAACCCTTAGTTATGCTCTTTGATTCTTTGGTATTGATACGTATTCTTATCCCAATTACGTACTCGACTTCGTGGCGATTGCGTCTGCAATCAGCTGGGCTGTGCTCTCAAGCACTCTTTGCTTGTCATCATTTGACAGCTTGTGGAGATTCACAGCAAGTTCAGCGGTGATTTCATCTTCACAAAAAAAATAGTTTAGAGGCACGTTTAGCTCATCTGCGATAAGTTTGAGCGTTTTTACGTCGGGAGTATGGCGCTCCCTTTCGTATTGATTCATCCTTGCACTTGCAGAACTATCATCCATGCCGATACGGATGCCCAGTGCTTTTTGGGACAGATTCGCTTGTTTACGCGCATGCTTAAGGCGGGCTGGGAGTGGGTTATTAAACAACACTTAAAGTTCATACGAAGGACTTGGATGACTAAGATTATCTTAGTTTTTCTGATTTGTGTATACTAAGTAATGCTTAGTTATTGCCGAGGTCGCCAAGGCCGTGTCTGTAAAACTAAAAAAGATTTCGTATCTTTAGGTTGATTAAGTGACGTTGAACCTACTTCTTCAAAAACTGCCGTATGAAGGAGCGAGTAAGGGCACGAGAAACCGCAGCTATTTGTAGAGCAGAATTTGCTCTTCACATAAACGTAGTCGTCTAAGTTGAAGAGCAATATTGTTCTTGATGATCAACTATATACTTAAGTAAATAACTGTGTCGCACAATAGATCAGAGCTGCTGCTAAGCTCATATTTATGACTTTGCCATATCTCTGGAATTGCGATTGAAGTAGCTTTCCTGCAACGGCCCAAACTACGTTGCTAAGGAGTGCGATCAAAGCAAGAATGAGGCTAGTCGCTAAGATCCAGTAGATATTCTGAGTGTGGGGCAGTACGAACGTAGAAATAGAGGTAATTCCATAAAGAATGATTTTCACATTAACGAACTGCAAACCGAAACCTGTTAAGAAACTGATACCTTTAGAATTATCCGATGAAGTTTTGATCTCACTCGTAGCAAGCCCCCAAGCCAACCAAACAATATAAGCTGCTCCAATCCATGTTAGCCAAGGTGTAATCACGGGCAAGAGGCTGATCATGTTATACGTGAAAGCGCCACAAAGTAGCATCAAAACAACATAGCCACAAAACATCCCCGAAATCACTTTTGTTGAGCGTTTTAGTCCATATTGCGTCGCGATGCTGAGCGATAAAATGTTGTTTGGCCCTGGTGTAATTGAAGTAATGATTACGTAAGTAAAAAATGCGGTGTAGATGGCGGTCATCTCTATCTCTCCTGTTTTTACTGCACTATACTTCGCTACAATTGATTAAAAAATTGAATAAATTAAAACTTAGACTTTTAATTTATTAAACTGTTGGTTGTGGAGTCTAGTCATGAATCTAAAACGCTTTCTTACTTTTAAAGCTATTGTTGAAGAAGGATCGTTTCTAAAAGCGTCACAGAAGCTTTATTGCACGCAATCAACCGTCACCTTTCAAATCAAGCAGTTGGAACAAGATCTGTCTCTGCAGCTGTTCGAAAAAATAGGGCGTAAGATGGTTTTGACTCAAGCAGGAGAAAAGATACTGCCTTACGTCTATGAACTGGCGCGAGTGATGGAAAATATTGAGGGAACAGCACAGCAAGAAAACTCGGAGCCGACCGGTGAATTGAAAGTGCTGGTTGCTGAGACTCAACTTGCTTATAAGATGGCTAATGTTTTAAAAGAGTTCAGGATCAGAGCGCCCAATGTAAGACTCTCTCTGCAATCACAAAATTGCTATCAGATTCGAGATGAGTTGATAGCGGATAAAGCTGATTTAGGTGTGTTTTATCGAGTAGGTAATGACGATACGCTCAAGGTCCACGAGTTTGAGCAGGAGCCACTGGTATTGGTTGCTTCACCGCTTTTAAAAGGGCTAGATTTAAAGAAGAGAGAGCAACATATTGATTTAGGGTTTATAAGCAATGGCCCTAAGTGCCTTTTTCGACAGATGTTTGAGAGCATTATTCAGGAGCGTGATATTAGCATCGACAACATGATCGAACTTAGCAGTATTAATACGATCAAAAACTGCGTTGAGAGTAATATTGGTATCTCTTATTTACCTCGTTTTACGGTTGAAAAAGAGTTGCAAGAGGGCAGTTTACAAGAGCTTGAGTTCACCGAATTTTCACAGATGATCAAGCCACTTTGTGCTTATCATGCTGGGAAGTGTGTGACGCCGGCGATGGAAGTCTTTATTGATTGTATGCGTAACGAGTATGAACGGTTTTCTACTCAGAGCCGGTGATCTTTAATATGTTCTATCTGACATAGTTTCGTTTTTACTCCTTTTTACTTTTTAAGTGGCTACTTCTAATTTATTGATTTTTATTGCTTTGTTGTGAATCCGACTGTTGTGGGATGATAAATGGGATCTGATGTGAAGAGCTATTTATTGACGGAAAGAGATAAGATATAAAAACGACGGCGTGTGATAACTAGATTAGATAAGGTTACATAATTAACAGTGTAATAAATGCCATTCTTTATGGATTATTTTCAACGAGACTTAATTGTTACGGTTCGTTATTATTAACTCGTTAACGCATCCATTGCTAGGAAGTTAACTTACGCATATTGTTTTTTTCATCATTTGCAGCAAATATAATTTGCTGCTTTTTTTTAGCCAAAAAAGTTCAAAGCTTGAACTACAAGCTCTGAACTCTTATTTATACTTAGTGATTTTCTACTTTAATAAGTAAAACACCGTTTAAAAGTATCGCGTAACCTAGTAACTCTAAGCTTTCTTCAACCAAGTTTTTCACGTCTCTATTGTATGAGTTCCCCATGAACTCGACCCAAAAATCACCATACCCTGCAAATCGTGAGAATAAGAAAACAATAAAAAATCCAATCGTTAATGTCGTGAAGCTAGAATGAGAAATGAAAAGTTTTACCTCATTTTTTATGTTAACTATATTATTAAAACAAAAATAACAGACCGAGACTATTATAATCCAAGCAGGATACTTCCATGAACCGTGAGGGAAATACTGCTCTATGTGGTAGTCCATTTCTCTAACGAATATAACCATAAAAAATGAAGACATTATTACTAATATGTGTTTGAGTTCAAGATATTCCTTAGATTTATACAAACACATTGACGATGAAAAAAGCACAAATGCTATTTGAGTCATTTCTATAAGAGAGTTCTCCGATGTGCTTTTGTCCATTTTTACGCTAAAGTAAATCGTTGCTAACGTATAAATAACCAAAAAAATAAGATAAGATATTTTATATACTAACAAACTAGTGACCGAGGTGTGTTTTTCTTCAATATACATCGTAACTTGTATAGGTGATGGATTTGTTAGTATTATAAATCAAGAATTTTTTATATTTAGTGAATTAAGCGCCATTTAGAATGGAACTTAATTCACCTAACATTAAACTTCGATGAATATTAAACGTTACTGGTTTAATTTATTGATTTTGTTTGATTTTTTATTTTATGTTAATTTTGGTTAAATAGAATCACCTAGCTTTTATTGAAATGCTTTTCCCATATTGGTGGTATGCCAATTTCTTCTTGAACGATATCAATGAATACCCTAACCAATGGTGATTGCTGACGGTGTGAGTACATGGCATAAATATCACCAAAATCTTGAGTTTCATATTCTGGTAAAAGTTGAACTAAATTAGAAGACTCTAGGTTGTTAGGGAGCATAAATTGACCTATAAGTGCTGCGCCCAGACCTGACTTTACGCTTTCAATTATTAGCTCAGCTTCATTTACCATGTATGACCCTGATATTGGGTATGTATCTAAACCATCTGATTTTGCTTTGTCGTAGAATTTAAGTTTATCGACAATAAAATTACCATTTGAATAAATAATAAAAGGTAGCTTAACTAACTCATCAGGCGTTTCTGGGTTACCATGTTTTTCAATTAAATTTCGAGAAGCAATGATTGCAGTCGTATTTTTTGCTAATTTTCTTGCTACCATTGATGAATCCCTCATAGGTCCGATTCGAAAAGCAATATCAAAATTACTTCTAATCACGTCTACATGAAGATCATCTAGCATTAGTTCAACACTTGCTTTTGGGTACTTATGTAAAAACTTTTCTATCGAAGGTTGTAGATAGAGTTTTCCAAATAATGTTGAGCTTGAAATTCGTACTTTCCCTGAAGGCTCAGTCTGAAAGTTCTCCGCTATTTGTTGAGTATCATCAAGGAGTTGAGATATTTGGTCTGCTTTTTCAACTATTTGCTTACCGACTTGTGTTAATGAAAGAGAGCGAGTTGTTCTGTTTAATAGCCTAACGCCTAAGTGCTCTTCTAACTGCTTGATGTGTTTAGATAAAACAGAGCGGTCGATATTCATCCCATCTGCTGCTTTTGCAAAAGATCCAGCTTTAGAGACTTCTAAAAGCAGGTGTAGTTTATTTGCTAAATCCACAATGTTTATCCAAGTTAGATATTAGCGTATTAGTTTCATGTATAACTGCTGCTCTGTCTAGAAATTATTAATATACTTAATAACCAAAAGGAAAGGGAGCAATAGCTCCCTTTAGTATGAATTTAAATGAGTATTTATATTATGGTTATAGTGTTTGACGTTTTTTGTTTCGACTCACTAACATGTAAAAAACAGGTGTGAGTAGTAATCCAAATACCGTTACGCCTACCATACCCGAGAATACGGCAATACCCATTGCTTGTCGCATTTCCGCTCCGGCCCCTGTACCAATCATTAATGGAATAACACCAGCGGTAAATGCAATTGATGTCATTAGAATCGGTCGAAGACGTAAACGACATGCTTCCAAAATCGCTGATAAGGTATCTTGGCCATTGTCTTTAAGTTCTTTAGCGAACTCCACCATCAAGATGGCATTTTTACACGCTAGAGCCACAAGGACAATCAAAGCAATTTGTGTGAATATATTGTTGTCACCACCAATGAACCAAACACCTGCTAGTGCAGAAAAAATGGTCATAGGAACGATCAAAATGATAGCGAATGGCAGTTTTAAACTCTCGTACTGCGAAGCTAGCACCATGAAAACTAACAAGACAACAAGTGGGAATATATACACCATCGTGTTACCAGCCAAAATCTGCTGGTAGGTTACATCAGTCCATTCATAAACCATTCCCTCTGCTAGGTTTTGATCCAGTACTTCCTCAATAGCCGTTTGGGCTTGATCTGAACTGTAACCAAAAGCAGGACTGCCGTTTAGTTCTGCACTAGGGTAGCCGTTATAGTGCATCACGCGGTCAGGCCCAATCGTGGGTATGATCTCCAGTACAGCGCCGAGAGGAACCATTTGTCCGGCAGCATTTCTTACTTTGTAGTTAAGTATTTGGTCAGGTTCGAGACGATAGTTCATGTCTGCCTGGGCATTCACTTTGTATGTTCTACCAAACATATTGAAGTCATTGACGTATAATGATCCTAAATAAACTTGAAGCGCATCAAAAACCTGCTCTAGAGGAACACCTTGCAGCATCGCTTGTTCACGATCTATTTGGATGTCCATCTGCGGCACTTGTATACGAAATGTGGAATATAATCCCATCAGCTCGGGTCTTGTTGATGCCTCACTTATTACCAAGTTCAATTGCTTGAAGAGCTCATCAAACCCCTTGTTCGCACGGTCTTCGATTTGAAGTTTAAAGCCGCCAGTAGAGCCAAGTCCTTGGATTGGTGGTGGTGGAAAAATCGCAACGAAGGCTTCATCAATGATTGAAAAGCTCTTATTCAAAGATGCAACAATCGCATTTGCTCCGAGAGTTGGATCATTTCGTTTATCGAAGTCCTCAAGCGTAACAAAAACGATGCCACTATTCGGACTGTTAGTAAAACCATTGACCGATAAGCCTGGGAAAGAAATGGTTTGTGCTACGCCAGGTGTTGCCAGCGCGAGGTTTTCCATTTCTTTAATAACGGACTCTGTTCGATCTAAACTTGCTGCATCTGGAAGTTGGGCGATCGCAACTAAATACTGCTTATCTTGTTGAGGAATGAATCCTCCAGGAACAGCTTTGAATAGAGAAACCGTTCCCCCGAGTAACGCAATGTATACCACCACAACAACAAGGCTAAAGCGAATCAGCTTCTTGACCAGAGCTTGATATTGGTTCGAGCTATACTCAAAAATTCTATTGAATGGCGCAAAAACATACTTACCAAAAACCGCATCCAAGAGCTTGGTTAGCCGATCGGGTTTTGCGTTCTTATCTTGTAATAGCAGTGCTGATAAAGCAGGCGATAACGTCAACGAGTTAATTGCTGAAATAATCGTCGAGATCGTAATTGTTAGTGCGAACTGCTTATAAAACTGACCGGATAACCCTGTAATAAAGGTCGTCGGGATGAACACCGCACATAACACTAAAGCAATTGCAATAATTGGCCCGGTAACTTCGGTCATTGCTTGTTTCGTTGCTTCTAGTGGTGCAAGTCCATTATGGATGTTCCGTTCCACGTTTTCGACGACGACAATGGCGTCATCGACGACGATGCCTATGGCGAGAACAAGCCCAAACAACGAAAGCGTGTTAATCGATACTCCAAGCATTTGCATTACGGCGAACGTACCGATTAATGAAACAGGCACCGCAATGATAGGGATGATAGACGCGCGCCATGTTTGCAAAAACAAAATGACTACGACAACAACTAGTACAATTGCCTCTAGCAGAGTATGAACTACCGCGTCTATCGATCCACGAACAAAGACGGTCGGGTCGTAGGCTATTTCATATGAAACTCCAGCTGGAAAGGCTGCTTGTAAACGGTCCATGGTTGAACGAACCTGATTAGATAGCTCAATAGCATTAGCACCAGGGCGTTGGAATACGGGCATCGCCACCGCTGGTTTACCATTTAACAAGGCGCGCAGTGCATAAGAGTTTTGACCTAGCTCTACGCGTGCAACGTCTTTAAGGCGTGTCAAAGCCCCTGTTTCGTCAACTTTTACTACAATGTCGTTGAATTCATCAATATTCTCCAAGCGGCCTTTTACGTTCAACAAAACTTGGAATTGGTTTTCATTAGCGGCTGGCTGCGCACCTAATGAGCCTGCTGCCACCTGTTGGTTTTGAGAGCGTACGGCTGAGACAACGTCCATTACGGTTAGATTTCTAGAAGCGAGCTCATCTGGATTTAACCACAAGCGCATTGAGTACTCATCACCACCGAAAAGGCGCACATCACCAACGCCTCCGAGCCGAGCTATCTCATCTTTCAAGTTTAAATTAGCGTAGTTAGCTAAATAACTGACTTCACGGCTAGAATCTGGAGAATATATATGCACAACCATGGTGAGATCAGGAGAGGCTTTTTCGGCAACAACTCCTAACCGTTGGACGGCTTCTGGTAATCGGGGCAAAGCTGTAGTGACGCGATTTTGAATTTGAACCTGAGCTTTGTCCAAGTCCGTACCTAAAGCAAAGGTTACGGTCAATGTCATTCTGCCGTCACTGGTTGCCTGCGAAAACATATATAACATGTTTTCTGTACCATTAATTTCTTGCTCCAGAGGCGTAGCAACTGTTTCTGCGATTACTTTTGGGTTCGCACCAGGATAGTTTGCTGTAACTACCACTGTAGGAGGGACAACCTCTGGATATTCACTCACAGGCAACTGTAAAAGTGAAATTGCGCCTACTATTAATATCAATAGCGATAACATAGAGGCAAATATGGGTCTTTGAATAAAAAAGTGTGCAAATTTCATTCGGTTGTCTTCTTAGTCTTGAGCTAAACGTTTATTTGGCAACGATGTTGAGTTTGAAGCCATAATCAATGAGGTGTTGCTAATATCTAGCGTGACATTTTTTGGTGTGATTTTGCTATTTGGGCCAACTTTTGCTGGGCCATTTACCGCAATAATTGAGTCGGCGTTCAAGCCATTCTCGATAGCACGAAATGTTCCGTAACGTTCGCCTAAGGTTACGATGCTGTATTGCAACGTATTCTCTTCATTGAGTGTTAATACAAAGCGGTTTTCTAGATCTGTGCCAATAGAACGCTCTGGAACGAGAACTCGTTCAACTGGTTTGGTTGTTGATATCTGAACTCGGCCAAACGATCCCACTTTTAAGTTTGATTTTGTTGCATCGAACACCGCTCGAACCTGCAAAGTACCGGTGTTTTCGTTGATGGAGTTGTCGACAAAGTCAACGCGTCCAAAAAACTCTTGCCCATTTTGTCCAGATAGTTCAAGACGAGTAGGTAAGTTAGAGTCGGCATTAATTGTCGAGAAGTAACGGTTCCAAGTTCGCTCATCGACATCAAAGTATGCATATACCTGATCGTTAGAGACAATGTTTGATATAACGCTTTGATTTGCGTTTACATTGTTTCCTTTAGTAATGAATGCTCTTGAAATAGTGCCGCTAATAGGGGCATATATCTTCGTAAACTCAAGATCTAACTTTGCGGATTCTAACTGAGCACGCAAAGCCATTAGTTCTGCAGAGCGTTGTTTTACTGCGGTATCTCGGGCCTCGGCTTGTTCCGCTGAGATGGCTTTTCGCTTAACAAGTTGAGCGGCTCTCTTTTGTTCGTTTGCTGCTTGCTCTAGCGCAGCTCGAGCACTCTTAACTTGCGCTTCAAGTCGTGAGACCTGAGCTTTGAAGGTTCGATCATCAAGAGTGACGAGTAAGTCGCCTTTGTTGACACTCTGTCCGTCTTTGAACTCTACCGTTTCAATAACTCCGGAAACGCGTGGCATTAAAGAAACTTTCTCTGGGGCTTGAAGCCTTGTTGTAAAGGTGAACCACGATTGAACGGGCTCATAGATGACTTTGGAGACGTCTATCGTAGGTAAGGGAGTATTAGGTTGTTTGGTTATCTCTTCGTCTGCACAAGCAGCTAAAACGGATAAAAGGCCAATGCCGAAAACTTTCTTTAACATTTGTCGCGCCCTAAATGATTCTGTTCATACTAAAAGGAACGGCATTGTATTCATTGTACCTATGGGTAAATAGGCCCTCAGCGAACATAGAGTAGTGATAAAAATGCACGATTAAATATTGGTCAAAATGCTCATTTTTTGGTTTGAAAAAGGTCAGTTTAGGGTTTTAAAGACGTGGAGTATTGTTAAATGTAATAAGCCATAATAGATAGGAATAACTAAACAGAAGCTAAAGATAGCGACGAAAATTAAAGCGTTTTTAATTCGTGCATTATTTGCAATTCACTGATGCAATTTGAACCATAAAAAATTGAAATTAATTTTGTAAAATCCATTTCCCATCACATAAAGAATAAAAACTAAATAAGGAATTGTGCAGTGGATCTCGCAAGCCAACTTGAATTACTACTGGATGTCTCTGAATACGGAACTTTTGCTAAGGCTGCTGACAGAAATCATATAGATCGTTCAGCTTTGTCAAAACAGATCAAAAAGCTAGAGGATGAATTGGGCTTACGGCTGTTAAACCGTTCCACGCGTTCGCTATCCCTGACCAATGCTGGTGTTGAGATGGTGGCGCAAGCTAAGAAAGTAAGAGAGGTTCTAACTGAAACTCGTAGTATTGCTGCTACATTTCAGGATGAACCGAAGGGTAACCTGAAAATATCAAGCTCCACTTTCTTTGGCAGAGCTTACTTAAATCAGGCAGTTAAAGAGTTTATAAAACAGTACCCAAACATTACTGTAGAGCTGCTGCTCGATGATAATCGAGTCGATGTTATCCACGAAGGTTTTGACGTTGTGTTTCGTATCGGACCAATCCGAGAGTCCAATATGATAGTACGTAAGTTGGCAAGTAATAATATGGCACTGGTTGCATCGAAGAGTTTTATTGACAAGTATGGAACCCCGAGCTCTCCAGAAGAGCTTATAAAAATGCCAGCAGTAATATACTCGAATGCTAACTTTAAGGCGGATAAGCTACGTATAGCGCCAAGCCAGTCATCAAGCGACGTTAGAACGTATAATATCAATGGGCAGTACTTCGTGAATGAAACTGAGTTAATGCTCGATGCCGTAAAATCTGATCTAGGGTATGCTTTAATTGGGCAGTTCTTTCTTCAGGAGAGTTTGAGTAAACAAGATCTTGTACAGTTGCTTCCTGATTATAATCTTCCCGCAATAGGGGAAATATATGCAATGTATACTCACCGAAATCAACAACCATTAGCCAAACTGTTCATTGATACTGTTCAAAAAATAATAGGGACGCCTCCTGTTTGGATGGATTATCTCAACTAATATGAGTACTAGGACATAATGTTTTAGATTGAGGGCTTGTTTATATTTATCCATAGAATATGGTTGAATTTGCACTTTAAAAATAATTGCCATTGTTCATAATTTCACTCGATTAAAACAACACAAGTAGTGGTAATTAAATGAAAATGACAAGAACGTCGATCACAATCGCAGCACTTTTCTCTGCAAGTGCTGCAAATTCAGCCGTAGTTTATGAAGATCAAGAATCAGTGTTAAATATTCATGGCCGAGCGCAAGGGATGTATTATTTCTCTGATGATAAAAATGCTGACGGAGATAATAGCTACATTCGTGTAGGACTTTCAGGTGAGTCTAAAATAAATGAAGATCTTTATGCCTTCGGCTTATATGAGTTGGAATTTAAGTCTAATCGCAGAGATGCTGATGGGATTGAAGATGATGAATTTGATATCCGAAAAGGCTATGTAGGAGTTGGTGCAGATTACGGAACAGTAAGTTATGGACGTCAATACGGTGCGGTCACTTTAGTATCTGACTACACGGATATTTTCCCGGAGTTTGGTAATGAAGCTGCTGGCGTAAGTGCGGATCTATATGGTACCGGTCGCTCCGATTCAGTATTTAAGCTAACGACAAGCTATGAAGGTTTGAATATTCATGTTAGCTATCAGGCTGAAAACGATGAAGTGTCAACAGATGCAGCCTCTTATGGTGCGGCGGCTGACTACAAGTTGCCATATGGCTTCAAAGTTGCGCTTGGTTATAACGAAGGTGAAGGGCAATCGGGTGCAGAAGATGCAGAGCTGCTAACGGGTGCTATTGCATTTGAATACGACAAGTTTTATGCCTCTGTTTTATACAGTGATGGTGAAAACTGGGCTAAAGATGGTTCTGAAAGTAATATTGATTACACCGGTATTGAAGCAGTTGCCACTTATGAAGTAACAGATAAGCTTTGGGCACTAGTTGGCTATAACAACCTAGAGCGTGATGATGAAGATGTCGTCGATTATTACTCACTAGGTGCAGAGTACGATTTGACTTCTAATTTTAAAGCACTAGCAGAATACAGAATTACAGATGTAGACAATGAAGACGATATTCTTGCAATAGCTGCGAGATATTCATTCTAAAAAATTAATAAATCTAAAAAGCCTGAAACTATTTTCAGGCTTTTTTATTTATCGGTGTGATTTTATAAGTGATGATTTTCATCCATATATAATGGATTATATTGATCGTTACTTGTTTAAGTGTTTTGAATATAATTGTTTTGTTAGCTAGTCCACTGCTAGTTTTCATTTTCATATTTTCTGAATGATGTATTTTTTCTTTGGCAACAAGAAGTGTCTTGTTGCCTTTTTTTATTTTCACGCTTTATGGTTAATTAAAAAAAGAGTCATTTTATATATTGCTATAAACGATAAAAATGTAACGACAATTGTCGATCTTAGATTTAGTTAATCTTCATAGAAAATTAAACTCAATTTCAAGGGTCTTTTTCATTTAAGTGATGTGGAATCCATATGGCGAACCAAGTGAATGATAAAGCGCCAAACGACGAAATTTATCTCAATGAAGATTGGAAAAATTATTTTTATGTAAACGATAGAGGTAGGGATTGATACTGTTTATGTAAGGAGAGAGCGATTTATGAAAAGCAGTCGTTTCAATATGATTAGACACCTTTACTTTCTTAAAATAGGAAGGGCTCTAAGAAAGTAAAGGTGCAGATCATTTTTTAGTTTTTACCGCCGTCACTTGTTCTGAAGTGATAATCGAAGTTTATGATTGCACGATATTTAACTTCATCACGGTTAAGTGCGTATTCTTCAACTCTCACTTTACTATCATCGATTGCAATATCACGAGGGAAACCGCTTCCAATGATGTTTAGACGATTTCTAAGTTCATGTTTTGATAGCGTTTGGTATTCATCGACAAGATCAAACGCAGAGCTATAAGCGGCATCTTTTGTCGTAAAGTCATTGAGAACAACTTTGTTTGTAGAGTGTTCGACATGAATACCAGCAGTAGCAGATAAACTGAATAATAATAGTGATGAGAGCGTCATTAGTTTTTTCATATAGTCACCTTTTTATTTGTATTACAAAGTCAAGATGTCCAACGAATCCTTGTTAATATCTCTCGACAAAGGTGATAGTGCCATTATAGAAATGTGCTGTACATCACATTTGTAACCATTAACTATGGAAGAATTGTCAACAATAAAACTCAAGCACTTTTGACATTACGGTCAATGTGAAAAAGCGAATATCTGTATGGTTTCGTTAATAATTAAACCACTCTCGGAAACGCTGACTATTCAGTCAAAGCGTATGTTTCTTGTCGTTATAGTGACCTGCCTACAGCTTAATCACTTAATGCATGCAATTCAATTGCAATGGCTTGGTATAGATTCTCATTCAGATCTTCCAGCTTAGTAACGATCCTACAAATTCTAGTGATTAAAAAGTCATTGTTTGTGGTTTTTTATTCTATTGTCGTGTATAAAAAAACTTTACAACAAATGATAAAGGAATATCCATGAAAAAGTTATTGTGTTTTGCTGCACTGGGGTTAGCTGTTTCGACGACGGTTCATGCAGACCCAATTTTAGACGACATCAAAAGTACAGGGGAGCTAAAAGTCTGCTTTGATTCTGGGTATATGCCTTTTGAAATGACAGCAAAAAATGGGCAGTACATCGGGTTTGATATCGATTTGGGTAAGCAAATGGCGCGTGCCATGGATGTTAAGTTTGTGCCGGTAAACACTTCATGGGATGGCATTATCCCAACACTGTTGACTGGTAAGTGTCACATGATTATGGGCGGGATGACTATCACACCTATGCGAAATACTCAGGTGAATTTCGCTGATCCCTATGTGGTTATTGGTCAATCCATTCTCGTAGATCTCAAACATGAAGGTAAAGTGTCTAGTTACCGAGATCTCAATAGTCCAGAATATGTTGTTGCAACTAAGCTTGGGACAACGGGTGAGCAAGCGGTAAAACGATACCTTCCGAAAGCTAAGATAAATCTATACGAAACTCAGTCTGAAGCGGTACTTGAGGTTGCCAACGGAAAGGTAGATGCGTTTGTTTATGACTTTCCTTACAACTCTATTTATGTGGCGGAAAACAAAGGGCAGTTAATGCACTTGGCTAAACCGTTTACTTACGAGCCTTTGGGTTGGGCTGTGCCGCAAGGAAATCCAGATACGCTTAACTTCTTAAACAACTATTTACGTCAAATTAAGGGCGATGGAACTTACGATCGCATTTACGATAAGTGGTTTAACGACGATAAATGGTTAAAGCAAGTTAAGTAATCATATTGTTATTGTAGAGGAGCGGCTAGCTTCTGGCTTGGTTCATCGCCAACCAAACGGTTCGCGCTGTGAAGCTAACGCTTTTCTTTATTCAAATACCCAACCAACTTTAATCAAAGTCATTCTCGGAATCACATGCAAAATAACTTTAAATCCCTATTGTGGAACGCTGTTTTTGTTCTTGTTTTGCTATCAATTTGCGGTCTTGTCTATCTGTCAGGTAAGCGAATCGATTACAGCTGGAATTGGGAGCGTGTCCTTCCTTATATTGCCACTAACGCTGCTTCATCCATTACCGCGCCTGTCGATGGGAACATCATTCTCGACGAGAATAACCAACTGGCTCTGGAGAGTATTCATGGTGATATCGTTCTTGAACTAAGCCAATATAAGTCTGTCGACGTCTATGAAGGTGATCTTATTTTTGAAGGAGATACCTTAGCAACTATAAAAGAGTGGCGCTCTGGCCCAATTTTAGATGGTGTTGTGACGACCATTAAAATCTCACTCTGGTCACTTATCATTGCTCTAGCGTTGGGCTTAGTTGTCGGACTAATGCGTATATCCAGCAATCTGGCATTAAAAAAGCTGGCGCTTGTGTATGTCGAGGTCATTCGTGGAACGCCTCTTTTAGTACAGATTTTTATCGTTTACTTCTTTATTGGTACTGTGCTTGACCTTGAGCGTTTTACTGCGGGAGTGATAGCGCTCTCCGTGTTTACCGCCGCTTACGTCGCAGAAATTGTGCGGTCAGGAATCCAGTCAATCCCAAGAGGACAAATGGAAGCGGCGCGTTCACTAGGAATGAATTATCCCAAAGCGATGATTTATGTCATTTTACCTCAAGCGTTTAAGCAGACATTACCTCCCTTAGCCGGGCAGTTTATCAACCTGATAAAAGATTCCTCACTTGTCTCCGTGATTTCGATTACTGATCTGACAAAAGCGGGCAGGGAAGTCGTAAGTGGTAGTTTTGCCCCATTTGAAGTTTGGTTTACCGTAGCGGCCCTTTATTTGCTTCTGACTAGTACCTTATCTTGGGCAATACAAACGTTAGAAAAGAAATTGGCAGCAAGTGATTAATGGTGGAGTCATTAATGGAATACATTATTTCAGCAAAAACAATTAATAAAATTTACCCTAATGGCTGCCATGCGCTCAAGGACGTATCGGTAAATGTAGAAAAAGGGGAAGTGATTGTCATCGTAGGACCGTCAGGTTCTGGTAAGTCAACATTCTTACGGACGATCAATCAATTAGAGACAATAAATAGTGGGTCTATTATCGTAGATGGTATCGATATGTACCACAAATCTACGGATATCAATAAACTACGCGCTGATGTGGGCATGGTATTTCAAGGCTTCAACCTTTTTCCACATAAAACGGCGATAGAGAACGTCATGTTGGCACCTTTAAAGGTTTCTAAACGTGACCCTGAATCGGTGAAGAAAGAAGCAAAAGATTTGCTTTATAAAGTCGGTCTATCGGAGAGAATGGATAATTATCCTAATCATTTATCAGGTGGGCAGCAGCAGCGCGTCGCAATCGCTCGTGCGTTAGCAATGAAGCCCAACATTATGTTGTTTGATGAACCCACATCAGCACTAGATCCTGAAATGGTTGGAGAAGTTCTTGATGTGATGAAAGATTTGGCCAAGGACGGAATGACGATGGTCGTGGTTACTCATGAAATGGGTTTCGCAAAAGAGGTCGCTGATAGGGTGTTGTTTATGGAAGATGGTGAGCTTTTGGTTTCTGACTCTCCTGAGCGATTTTTTGATAACCCCACCAACCCTAGATTGCAGAAGTTTTTATCTAAAGTCTTATAATAAAAAGAAAATTTGATTGAGGGCGAGTCCCTCAATCACTTCATGCACTATTGTGGCTCGTAACGCCCGCCTCGCCGAGAGACATAGATAATGGGCTTTTTATTCGAAGTTAATGGCGATAACATTATCTTGGTCCGAATGAAAGGTCTGGTAAATACTAGAGTGTTTAATCAGCCATTAAGTTTTGTTCACTTTAAACATAACAATTTCATTTTGAATTGATAAAAATTGTGTTTGAATAGAGCTTATGGATGTTTGGCGGTATGGATGTCTAAATGAAGAAAGTAACAATTTTAGATGGTGGCATGGGGCGAGAGTTGAAACGTATTGGCGCCCCTTTTTCTCAGCCGCTTTGGAGTGCACAAGCGCTAATTGAATCACCACAACATGTAAAAATGGCCCATGAGAATTTCATAGACGCTGGCGCTGAGATTATCACTGTCAACAGTTATGCATGTGTCCCATTTCACTTAGGCGAGGAACTCTATGCAAAACGGGGGACTGACTTAGCAAAATCTGCAGCTAAAATTGCCAGAGATGTAGTCACCAGCTCTAACGGTAGAGTGCTCGTTGCGGGTTCTCTTCCTCCTGTAATGGGGTCTTACAGGCCTGAATTATTCGAGCCGAAAAGGGCACTGGAAGTGGCTTCTGAGTTATTTGAAGCTCAAGTTCAATATGTTGATATTTGGTTAGCTGAGACCGTGTCTAGCCTCGCTGAAGTTGAAGTTCTATCAATAATTTTAGCCAAAACAGATAAGCCCAATTATCTTGCTTTCACCTTAATGGATGAGCCTAACTCTTTGCCTCGCCTTCGCTCAGGGGAATCTCTTAAAGTCGCGGTTAATACGCTGTTGAAAACAAATGTTTCAGGTATCTTTTTCAATTGCTCTATTCCTGAAGTTGTCGAGCAAGCGATCATAGATACACAAGCAGTATTGAGTGAGTCAGGTAAAGAATTGACGATAGGTGTTTTCGCAAATAGCTTTGCTCCGATAAAGCAAGCGCACCAAGCCAACGAGACCATTCAGGAAGTTCGTCATTTCTCTCCGACTGAATATCTTGAGTATGCTAAAAAGTGGCATGCGCAGGGAGCAAGCATTATTGGTGGTTGCTGTGGGATTGAACCACGTCATATTAAATTGCTAGCGACTTGGAGAGACACTCTCGAAAACGCCTAATTTTGGTGAAGCGCAGGGAAGTATGGCAAGAGGTTTTGTTTTTCATTCATCGTTATAGACAAAATAAAGGTCTTTCATATCTGGCAAAGTAACAAGATGCTTTAACTTGCTCATTACTTTGCCAGTTTGCCTCGAGATCTTTATTAATTATTTTTGGTTCAGATTAACGACAATCTTTCCAACTGTTCTCTGATTTCGCATGTCCAAGAGTGCGTTACCTACATCCTCTAAGCCGATGATCTTCAGTTTCGGTACTTCCAATTCTCCATTTTCTAATAGCTCAGACACTTCCTTTCCGGCATTAACGATACTTGCAAACCCTCTCTCGCCAAAGACATGACCAGAGCCCAAACTTATTTGGTGGAAGCCCAAGCCTTTTAAGAAGGCATCTGGATATTGAGAAGGGTCGACAGTCTTGACGAGCTCCACCATTTCGCCCTCAAAGGTTAACACCGAGGCTGCAATTCGATCGTTATCACCGCCTACACAATCGAGTGCAACCTCAACGCCATGATTTCCGGTAATGTCCATTACTCGCTGAACTACATCTTCATGATGATAATCAATCGTATGGGTTGCTCCTAACGAGGACAAATATGCGTGATTAGCTTCTGAACTAGTAGCAATGATCTGTTCAACACCAAATGTCTTTGCTAACTGAATAGCAAAGCTTCCAACGCCGCCAGCACCTCCGGCGATAAAAATGCTGCTTCGATTTGAAATATCGAGCTTGTCTACCAAAGCGCGATATGCGGTCCAGGCTGCGCAAGGTGTAGATGCTGCCACTTCAACCGGAACCTGAGGGTGCTTTATGAGCGTTCTTGAATCATGGATAGCAAATTCAGCGAATCCACCGTGATGGCGTCTCATGTTTCCGTGATACAACACTTTATCGCCAACCTTCCAATCAACGACCGCATCGCCTACAGAGACTATTTCTCCTGATACGTCTAACCCGACAACAAAATTGTTACCCATGTTAGTGACCATGTCTGACCAATAATGAATTTTTGCATCGACAGGGTTCAAACCAACAGCGTTAACTTTAACCAATACATCAAATTGGGTTTCTAGTTTTGGTGTAGGTAATTCGGATAAAGAGAAAGTATCGTTATCTCGTTGGTAAGTTATCGCTCTCATAGGTTTTCCTTATTATTAAGAATGGTCGAAAGTCATACTAACTCAGAGGGTAGTACTGTAATAATTATGTCTTTTTCTTATTTTGATAATTTTAGGTTATGTTTGATAAAAAGGATTCGAGATGCTCTGAAATTATCATCGACAACCAGTCTGCATAGCTAATGACATGTAACTTTATGATAAGTAATGACTAGTTTTATTATTCCATTTTTATGGAAATATTTTGTTGATCTTTTGTTTTGCGATTCTATAATTCCAGAAATATCGAAATAAAGGCTTATCTATCAGGTAAGCTTGTTAGCGAAAAATGACGAGGAGAGTAAATGTGAATACAGAAATTATAACTATGGCTAAAGAAGCGCTGGATATGTTTGCGTTTCTAGCAACCGAACTTATCATCTTATTTCTGGCAATTAGCTACATTGTCGGTGTGTTGCAAGATTTTCTAACGCCAGAAAAAATTCAATCTATTCTCAGCTCGAAAAAGGGTAAAGGTTACTTCATTGCAGCGTTGCTAGGTTCGATTACGCCTTTCTGTTCGTGTTCGACCATTCCTTTCTTAAAAGGTTTGTTGCGTGCAAGAGCAGGTTTTGGACCTATGATGGTGTTCCTATTTGCAAGCCCGTTGCTTAACCCAGTGATTATTGGCTTGTTTGTGGTGACTTTTGGTTGGAAAGTTGCGGTATTTTACTTTGCTATCGCGATGTCAGTATCAGTGGTAGCAGGCTATGTACTTGAAAAACTAGGGTTTGAACGTTACGTCAAACCAGAAGCATATCAAGCGGTAGGTTCTTCTTCGTGCGGCACTTCTTGTGGCGATTCAAGCAAGAAAAAAGAAGAAGCGAGACCAGCATCAATCTGTGGTACCAGCGCCTGCAACGAACCTACGCCAGTTGCGGCGAAAACATCTTGCTGTGGTGATGCACCAAAACCTGAACCTAAAGTGGAAGTGTCTTGCTGCTTATCAGACGGTAGTGCAACAGCGACAGTCGTGGAAGAGAAAGAGCCTAGCCGCTGGGTACGTATTTGGCAATCAACTTGGAAAGACTTTAAGCAAGTGTTCCCTTATCTCATGATGGGGATTGCGATTGGTTCATTTATCTATGGCTTCATCCCGACGGAGTTCATTGCGGAGTTCGCTGGTGAAGCGAAGTGGTACGCGATTCCGGTCGCAGCAATCATTGGTATTCCATTGTACATCCGTGCAGAGGCGGTCATTCCACTTAGTGCTGCACTAGTACAAAAAGGTATGGCTCTTGGATCTGTTATGGCGCTTATTATTGGTAGTGCTGGCGCAAGTCTTACAGAAGTGATTTTGTTGAAATCAATTTTTAAGAACCAAATGATCGCTGCCTTCCTAATCGTTATCTTAACGATGGCCATGGGAGCGGGTTACTTATATACGTGGGCTTTTTTATAAAAATAACCCTCGGGCGACTGCTCGAGGGCGCTGTTTTTGTCGCCATATAGGGAAAGGGAAGTTTCCTATACCGCGCAGACTATAAAAAAATAACGAGGTTACTCGTAAATACTATAGGAGAAATACTTGCTGGCGATGGTTTTATGCTTACCGCTCTGGATCAATTTTTGTATTCCGCTATCGAGTAATGCTTTTAATTCTTTGTCTTGTTTTCTCACTGCTACGCCAATGCCACGGCCGAACCACTTTTCCTCTGTAAACGCTGGTCCAGTAAAGTGATAGCCTTCACCTTGTGCAGTTTCAAGAAAACCAGCACTTAAACCGATTGAGCCGCCAAATACAGCATCTAACCGCCCATTGAGTAGATCGGTAAATGCCTCATCGAACGTACCATAACGACGAATATCAATATCTGGATACAAGGCAGAAAGGTACTTATCACCAATTGTGGCTCTTTGAACTCCAATAGATAAACGATTTAGGCTGCCGTCATCCATGTTGATTTCTCTATCATTTTTCATTACAAAACGAGTCGGTACTTTTGCATAAGGGACGGTGAAATCGACTTTCTTTTCTCGTTCTTCTGTGATTGTCATTGCAGCAATAATCGCATCGTTCTTGCGACTAAGGAGAGAAGGGATGATGCCATCCCAATCCATTTTTGAGATAACGCACTTTACTTCTAACTCTTTGCATAACGCGTTAGCGAGGTCGACTTCAAACCCTTCTAGCTTTCCCTCTTTTGTCGTCCAGCTAAATGGGGGGTAAGCCCCTTCAACAGTGAAGCGAATTTGTTTCCACTCTTTCGCATGGCTGAAAACTGAAAATAAGCTAATAAACAATACGACTATCCATTTCATAAACGTTTCCTTGTAACTATTTGGAAACCAATGTTTAACACAAAGTAAGCAAATATCAATAGAAGTGCATATATGTGTGACCTTTCGCCCGCATTGTGTGAGCGAAAGGTTTTGCGTGTATTACAGCTTATCTTCAATAGTTACGAGGGGAACTCTCGTTGAGACAGCGTGAAGTGCAATGTTGTGAATCATTTCATCGACCGTGGTACAGCTATCCATTAAGATCGAAACATCATACTTGTCCGCAGATTTTGAAATAGCAGTATGTGTCACGCAGTTTTGTGTCATCATTCCGCATACAAGTAACTCCGTTACATTTTTGCTTGCCAATACTTCTTCTAAACGTGTTCCTTCAAAGCTATCTGCGAAGTGCTTTACCACGATTTCGGAATTCGGCGCTAAAGCAAGAACTTCTGGGTGAATATTGGCACCGTCGCTGCCTTCATTGAAGAATGGGGCAATACCCATGGCAGGGTCGGCAATATGCTGAATATGAATCACAGGAATGTTTTGCTCATTGGCTTTAGTTATTGCTCTCTTAACATTGTCTAAAGTCGATTCTGTATTCCATAAAGGAAACTTTCCTTCCGTGAAATAGTCGTTTTGCAAATCAATTACAAGTAGGGCTTTTTGAGTCATTTTCTTTTCCTTTTATTGAGGATCATTGCGGTACGAATAATATAAAGACTTTTAGCCACCTTCTTTAGAGTCTAAAATGACACAAAAGAGTCAAAAAGCGACACTTGAAGATAAATGAAAATAGCACTCGTTAATTACCCAGATAGCTCGCAAGCCTCCGTATATGGTTTAAGCGAACTCTTCGAGATGGCAAACCGTGCGGCGGCTAAATTGGGCGTTGATGTGCACTTTGAAGTAGAGATATTGGATCACTGGTCAAACACGCACTTCGATGTGAAAACAGCGGTAATGATTCCGCCTAGCGGCACTGGTCAATATTACTTAGAACCAGAGCCAGAGCTACTCGACTGGTTAAATGTCCAATATAGTAAAGGTGCGATTTTAGCCTCCGCCTGCGCTGGTACTTTTATTCTTGCTCAAACCCAGTTGTTGACCAATAAGTCTTGTACGACACACTGGGGCTTGGCTCCTTCATTAGCGAGTCAGTTTCCCGATATCCACGTAAGACAAGAAGCCATCCTTATTAACGAAGGAACGATCATTACGGCTGGGGGTATGATGTCATGGGTGGATTTAGGTTTGGAGCTGGTTTCCTTATTTGCGTCACCGGCAGTAATGCGCCTGTTAGGAAAAATGTTGGTTATTGATACTGGTCCGAGAGAGCAACGCTTTTATCAACAGTTTACTCCAAACTTCCAACATGGTGATGAGGTAATTGTTCAACTACAGCACTATATAAACGATCATTATCAAGGAAAACTGAGCAATAAAGAGCTTGCAGAGTTGAGTTGTTTAACAGAAAGGACATTGCAGCGACGCTTTAAAAAGGCGACAGGTTTCAATGTTAACCAATACATACAAAGCTTAAGAGTACAAAAAGCTTGTGATTTACTTGAGTCGACAACCCTAACATTTGACGCAATATCATTTAGAGTGGGTTACCAAGATGTGAGCGCGTTCAGGAAAATATTTAATAGGATCGTAGGTTTAACACCGAAGTCGTTCAGATCTCGGTTCTGTTCATGAACGCCAGAAGTAAGATAATGTTGGTATTAAACATTTATAACTCAGAAGCAAACACCGCATATTTTTACAAGCTGGCTTAGCGTGATGAAAAGGGATAACAAGCTAAGCCAACCGTAGCGATCTTCTAAGTATTGAGAACTTTTTAGGATGCTTAAAGTGTTCTCAAATTACAACGACTTGTATAGGCCGCTGTTAATCACAAAAGCTATGTGATTTCCAAAACCAGTTTCCCAGTATGTTGCTTGCGTGAAAATACTTCTTGCGCTTGACCTATCTGGTTCAAGGGAAATGACTCCGCGACTAAGGGACGAATTGCGTTCTGTTCGATATAGCGAACCAAGTTACCGAATACTTCTGGTGCCAAAACGGTACAACCAAATAACGCTAGGTCTTTAAGGTAAAGAGTTCTTACATCCAGCTCGACAATTGGGCCGCCTATGGCGCCGGAAACAGCGTATCTTGATCCTGGTTTTAGTACCTGAAGAAATTGTGGCCACTGCTCTCCTGCGACCAGATCAATCACTACGTCAACGCTGTTTTCTCCGAGAGTCGCCGGCAAATTTGCATCGCGAGGGATAACTTGGTTTGCTCCTAATGCCGTGATCTGTTCTTTCTTTTCTGGGCTGGCGATAGCAATGACGTATGCTCCACGCGCCTTCGCCAGTTGGATTGCGGCAGAGCCAACACCGCCGGATGCCCCTGAAATCAGTACGGTATCGCTCGCTGTGACATTAGAGCGGACAAGCATGTTCTCGGCAGTTGAATAAGAACAAGGGAAGGAGGCCAAATCGATATCCGATAAACTACTATTCACAGCATATGCATGTTTACTGTCAACAACAGTGAACTGAGCAAAGCCACCATCACATTCTGAACCGAAGTACCAAGGCGAGCTAAGTGCTTGACTGTTGAAGCGCGTAATACATGGTTCGATGAGCACACGCTGACCGATTCGTGATGGGCAGATATTCTCACCAACAGCGACGATGGTACCGCATACATCGGCACCTTGGATTCGAGGGAGAGATAGCGCGTCTCCTGACCAACTTGCATCCATGCTATTGGCGTCATTTTTAGAATACCATGCTGTTCGGGTATTGATGTCGGTGTTATTGACTCCGGCGGCGGCAACTTGGATCAATACATCATCAGGCGAGGGGACTGGCACAGGTATATCATCGCGGTAACGAAGCATATCTGGCCCACCATGACCGATAAGTTGGACGCCTTTCATGACTTTCGGGATTGTGGTCATTGATTGTTCTCCTTCATTAGTTCTAGCAGAGTGTGTTCAGCGGATGCAAAGGCAGCGTGACCGAGAACCGGCCATGCGTTGGATAGACCTTCATGTAACAAGAAGAGTGTGGTTGCGAGGTCTTCTCGCTGACTTAGTTGGACCATAAGCTGACGAACCGCCAATTTGTGTTGTTTTACTGCTTGATTAATAGATAGATTTTCTGGATAGGCTGCTAATGCATTGATGGACATGCAGCCATTCGGTGCAAACTCCTTCATCCAATCCTCGAGGCGAGTGAATAGGTGTAATACAGCCGGTGTTCCATTGGCAGGGGCGTCTTCGAGCAAAAAACTCAAATACCTTTGATGGCGATGCTCGAGAGCTGCAACAATCATCGCTTCCTTGGAGGGGTAGTATTTGTACAGGGTTCTCAGGCTGACTTCGCAGGCGTTTTTGAGTTGGGGTACGCTAGGCTCGGCGAAGCCATACTGACTGAATGCTTTTTCTAGGCTTGCTGCGATTTTTTCTTTCACTATTTGATACACCAGGTAGAACGTTTGTTTTACCTAAGGGTAGAATAAACTTTCTACCTCAGTCAATGGTGTATTTAAACTCTGTATTGAAAGCCCGACGTAATGCCGGGCTAATTTAAGTGATTTTTATAGATTCGGAACGTGAATCAGTGTGCCGTTGCGTGCTGTTCTCCACGCTTGTCTAGCATTCCGCTGAAACGGGTTAGTAGTAGAGCACCTAATACTACGATCGCGCCAATCCAAGGTGTGTGCATCAGCCCAGCATTGGCCACGATAAGGCCACCGCCCCAAGAACCCAGTGCAATACCTACGTTAAATGCAGCAATGTTGAGACCAGAAGCGACGTCGACTGCATCAGGTGAATATTTCTCTGCTAGTTTGACAACATAAACTTGAAGTCCTGGAACGTTACCAAAGGCAAAGGCACCCCAGACAAGAATGGTCACTACTGCAGAAATTGGATTAAATGCTGTGACACTAAACACGAGCAATACCACAATTAGGCCCGAGAAAATCGCTGTCAGAGCTTTGATTGGCCCCATAGAGTCGGCCATCTTTCCGCCCCAGATGTTGCCGAATGCGACTGATACACCATAAACCAACATAATTAGGCTGATAGCGCTAGAGCCAAACCCCGAAACTTCTTCCAAAATAGGAGCCAAGTAAGTGAAGGCTGTGAACGTACCACCGTAACCGAGCGCGGTGATTGCGTACACCAAAAGTAGACGAGGTTGAGTCAAGACTTTTACTTGCGATGACAGCTTGGTTGCTGGTGGTTGTTTCAGATTACTCGGCACTAGCAGAGCGCTTCCTATCAGTGCGATGATTCCAAGGATCGCGACGATTAGGAAGGTTGCCTGCCAACCAAATGTCTGGCCAATCCAGGTGCCAAGTGGCACGCCCGTCACTAGAGCTACGGTCAGACCGGTAAACATAATAGCAATTGCGCTAGCGGCTTTTTCTTTTGACACTAGGCCAGTGGCGATAGTCGAGCCGATCGAAAAGAACACACCGTGTGCAAGCCCGGTCAGTATCCTTGCTGTGACTAGAGTGTTGTATCCAGGTGCTTGCCAGGCTAACAGATTGCCAAGAACAAACAGTGCCATAACAGAAAGCAGAACGTACTTTCTTTTCCAGTTACCAGTCAGCGCTGTTAAAACGGGAGCACCAACCGCGACACCAAGTGCGTACAGGCTAACTAAAAGACCCGCTGAAGGTAATGATACGTTGAGGTCGGAGGCCATAGTCGGTATCAGACCGACAATTACAAACTCCGTGGTTCCAATAGCAAAGGCGCTAAGCGTCAATGCAAGTAAAGCTAAAGGCATAACAACTCTCTCTTATAATCATTGAATATGAATGGATAAACGAATAGCCCGTTTCCATGCCGTGTATTATTAAAGAGTTATTCGTTGCGAAAAATGGTGTTTATTACAAAATACTTTTGCTATAAATGATGGAAATGCGCAATTAAGAAAGGGGATGAAATGTTAACCCGATCAGATGAATTAGAGATTCTTATGGCAGTTGTGGATAGTGGTGGATTTTCTTCCGCTGCTGATGCACTAGGTATTCAAGTCGCTAGGGTATCTCGTGCGGTTAGTAAAGTTGAATCACAGTTGGGGGTAACCTTGCTGAATCGCACGACACGCAGAGTGGAAGTTACTGAGGAAGGGCATCAGTTTGTTGAAGCGGTTCGCTTAGGTTTACTACAAATACAGCAAGCTGAAGAAGAGATCATCACACGAGGTGAATTACCCAAGGGGCGCTTAAGAGTTGATGCCGCTAGCCCATTTGTTTTACATCAACTCGTGCCGTTAATTCAGCCATTTAAAGAGGCTTATCCTGATATTCAACTCGATCTTACCTCTAATGAGGGTTTTGTGGATCTATTGGAAAAAAGAACCGATGTGGCAATACGTATTGGACGATTATCGGATTCAACACTGCATGCTAAACCTTTAGGAACAAGCCCACTATTTATCGTTGCCACGCCTGGTTATTTATCTAAACGAGGTTTCCCTGAAGCGGTGAGCGATTTGCGCAGTCATAACTTGATCGGTTTTTCTGGCGCTAAAGTGTTAAATCAGTGGCCATTACGAGGGTTTGAGATGATAGAGCCTGATATCCTATCCAGCAGTGGTGAAACGGTTAGACAGTTAGTGCTGGCAGGGAACGGCATTGCATGTTTATCTGGCTTTATGGTGAAAGATGATCTTGATTCTGGACGGTTAGTGGCATTGTTTGAATCGGAAAAAATCACAAATACTGGACGAGAACAGGTCAATGCTGTCTTCTACAAATCTTCTTCAGTCTCTAAACGTATTTCCGCGTTCATCGACTTTATTCAACCAAGACTTACTTTAAAATAACTCTATTATTGTTGTTTTAACAAAAGATTTTTGTCGTTATTGCAGCTTTTGTTTTTCCAAGTGCCAAGCCTAGCGTGCCACCCCTTAGTAAGGTGGCACATATTTTTATTTGATCTTAGTTAAAGCGTGGCAACACGTACTGAGCGATCTGTTCCATTGATTTCTCAATTGGTTGGCTATTACGACGGAAATGCAACCCGATGTGATTGACTCCTGCTTCTTGCATTTTTTCTAGCTCATCGCTCAAGCCATTGACTCCGGCCCGGATACCAAAGTGATGCCGAACGACTGGTGCATTTGGGTTATCGACTAAATCAAGATGAATAAAGCTGGCGTAGGGTTTGTTTCCCGCTACGGAGCGCCAAAGTACAACGCGGTGTTCATGATCATCAGGTGTGCCTGGGTAGGCGAGCCAGCCGTCTAGGTTTTCTCCTATCCATTGTGGACTTTGCTGCGCTAACCCTGCGACATAGATAGGAATATCAGCAAACTCGGGTAATAACTGTAGATCGTTACCCAGCTTATCATTTTGCGTATCTTTCAAAATCTCTACACTTTCTCGAAAAGCCGAGCCACGGCTGTCAAAGTTAGCGTTAAAAACGGGATATTCACTAGGACGGTCTCCACTAGCCACACCGAGTATCAGGCGGTCACCACTTAACTCGTTGATGGTCGCAGCGGCTTTTTTCACTAGCCAAGGTTGTCTTAACGGTAATACTATCGCTGCTGTCCCTAGTAGAATGTTGTCGGTGCACGCAGAGAGATAGCCAAGATAACTGAACGGTTCATAAATTTGTGCCGCGTCTCCAAAGTTAGGGTCGTACAACGGGACATCTCTCACCCACGCTACGTTAAAGCCTAACTTATCGGCTAACATAATACGCTGTTTATGTGCACTCATGTCTGGTACGCCGAACGGTTTTCGTTGGAGCAGGCGTTTTTTCTGGCCTTCTTGGGTCCAGTCATTATCTAGGGGGAGCTCAACCCCGATGGTGAATCTGTTACTTAAATCTTTATGCATTATGAAGCCTGACTATTACTGTGAGTACTAGGAGGCAAGGTGCCTCCCTGATATTCAGGACACTATGAGATTTTTGTTGTGAGAAAAAGCGGCAAAAAGACAAAAGTGTTTTGCCACAAACAGCGGTGGTCTTTAAAGGAACTGGTGGTTCTCTACCTTGATTTCTTGCTTGATGAAGTCAATAAAAGAGCTGATCCGGCGTGAGGTACTGGCATTTTTGTAATACACCGCATGAACGGGCTGTTCGACATTATGCGTGTGTTCACTAAGCACGCCCACTAAGCGACCAGCTTGTCGGTCAGAGTAGGTCATAAAGTCAGACAGGCAAGCTATCCCTGCACCATGTAAGGCTAAACACCTTAGCGTCTCGCCATTATCAGATCTTAGGCTACTCATAATACGCAGAAGTTTGTTCTTATCATCCATGATCGGCCATTCCTTAAGATACTCCGGCTTGTTGAATCCAAGTAGCTTGTGATTGAGTAACTGATCTATTGAGGTTGGAGTACCATGTTGTCTTAAATACTCTGGACTCGCGACGATTCGAATCCGACTTTTACCAAGAAATATCGCGCGCATGGTTGAGTTTTGTAGCTCACCGATACGAAAAGCAATATCGGTTTTTGTTCCCAAAAGGCTAATATTTTCCTCATTGGAATTGAGATCGATTTCGACTTCTGGATACAAGCTCTGATATTTAGCAATGTGCGGCGTTAGTACGTGCAGTAAGAAGGGGGTAGCTGCGTTTATTCGTAGGAGGCCAGAGGGCTTATATTTCTGGCTTTTCAGTTGTGCTTCGGCATTCTCTACTGCTTCTACAATATGTCTGACTTTATCGAGGTATATCGTTCCTTCATTAGTAACATCTAACTTACGGGTTGTGCGATTTAACAAAGTCGTTTCGAGTTTGGCTTCTAGCCGAGATACCGATCGACTCACCGCCGAGACGGTCATCGATAACAGTTCAGCCGCAGAGCTGATTGAACCCGTATCGACCACGGCCATAAAGGTGCGCATTTCATCTAGAGTAGCTTTCATTGTTGAATATATTTCAAATTAGATTTGAGTATTGTTAACTTTACGGAAAGTTTCTTGCGGCGTAAAGTTTTGCTTCGAATCAACTATAAAATCGATAATTCAGGAGATTTAGATGAAAGTACCATCATTTGGCGTCGGCACGTTTCGTTTAGAGGGTGAAGTAGTTAAGGATTCAGTCCGTAATGCGTTAGAAGTGGGTTACCGCGTAATTGATACTGCACAGATTTACGGTAATGAGGCAGAAATCGGTGAAGTATTGACACAGTCCGGTATTGCACGTGATGAGCTATTCATTACGACCAAGATCTGGGTTGATAACATGAACACGGAACAACTCATTCCAAGTCTAAAAGAGAGCTTAGAAAAGCTAAATACAGATTATGTGGATTTGACCTTGATCCACTGGCCTGGCAATAACAATAACTTGAGCGAATACATGGCTTCATTACTTGAAGCTAAATCGCAAGGGTTAACCCGTAATATTGGCGTCTCCAACTTTAATATTGACTTGTTGCAACAAGCGATAGAAGTGGTCGGTAAAGAGAATATTGTTACTAACCAAATCGAGCTTAGCCCTTATTTGCAAAATCGTAAGTTGGTCAGCTTCATGCAGGAAAACGATATTCAGGTAACGTCTTACATGACCTTGGCATATGGGAAAGTACTTGGGGACCCAACTATTGCAGGTATTGCTGAGGACTATCAGGCCACGCCAGCTCAAGTCGCGCTTGCTTGGGCGCTGTCAAAAGGTTACGCGGTGATCCCGTCTTCAACTAAACGAGAGAATTTGGCAAGTAACCTGAAAGCACTTGAACTTAATCTGAGTGAAGAGGCGATTGCTAAGATAGATGCGTTGGAAAGAAATGGCCGCGAAGTAAACCCTGAAGGGCTAGCGCCTGAGTGGGATGATTGAGTGAGTTTCACGGGAAATCATTGCCTAAATGACACCTCTGCAATCGCTGACTTCCTCAGCGTTTGACGGTAGTACAACACCATAGACGATAACGGCTCGCTTGTCTGACGATAGTGCGAGCTTTTATCTTTTTGGCCTATTAGTTTACTGTATTCTCCCGGCCTTCAATTTGGCCGGGAGACGTCATTTAGAGATCAGTTACCATTCGATTGTAGAGCCATCAAATACGCGGAAGCTTCCGGATAGCTCAAGTGTTAGTTGTTCTGCGACCGAAACAATGCCTGCAACACTTTCCTCGGCAGAAAAGGTTGCGTCCTCACCGCCCATATCGGTTTTTACCCAGCCGGGATGAACTGCGACAGTTTTTACTCCTCGCGATTCGAGATTGCGTGCTGCTGATACTAGAACCTGATTAAGCGCTGCTTTAGATGCTCGATAACTGTACATGTTACCTGAACTGTTATCGCTTAAACTCGCAACTCGGGTTGAGATTCCCACGATGGTTTTGTGCTGACTTTTCGCAACGTTGTCTTGTAGTGCTTGAATTAGCAGGGCAGGTGCGACGGTATTTATGTTTAGTACTTCTAGCCATTTTTTCTGGGTCATTTCGCCAAGCGTTGCACACTCTTCGCCTAATACACCTGCATTCAGAATTAAATGATCGAGCGGACGATCCGCTAATCGAGTGGCTAACTGATCGATATCTTGTTGGTTAGTGACGTCTAGAGCCATCAGTTGAAGTTGATTGGGTTGGGTTACTAGTTCATTGAGCTGCTTAGCATTTTCTGGTGAACGACAAGTTGCGATAACTTGCCAACCTTTTCCAAGGTAGTGGCGGACAAATTGCAAGCCTAAGCCACGGTTAGCGCCAGTGATTAATACAGTAGACATCGCTTCTCCTACGTTGTTGAGTTGAACAACGACCATATTAGAGGCGACGTATAAGCATGTAATCAAAACAGTATAAAAATGGCCTAGAATTCGACATTGTCAAATCTTAAAGTTTGAGAAAGATGCTGGCAAAGTGTTTTAGCCTAGTGACCGTCAGTTCGGAGGCAGCACCGCTGACACCTGCAACAGCAACGACCTTACCATCCAAGTAAAGGGGGATCGCTAAGCAATTGAGGTTTGGCTCTGCCTCTTCTAAATCGAGTGCGTAACCTGATAATACAACCTGATTAAGTTCAGTTTCTAACGTGGGGGATATTTGGCTTTCAAGGCGCAATGTTCGGCGAAGCTCATCATCAAAACTAAGAAAAACCTTGCCGATCGCAGATGTTGTGAGTCCTTCTCGTTTCCCTCTCGGGCTACGGATAGTAAGAGGGTTATCCTGCTCTATAGCATCGATATACAAGTACTCTTTAGCGCCACTTTGTACAGCGAGGTAAGCAGTGTTGTTAGTCATTTGGGCCATTTTTTTCAGCAATGGAACAAAGTGTTGTCGGATAGCTTCGTTTTTTTGTTCAATCGGCTTAGACAGTTCATAGCATCTAAACCCTAGGCTGTAGCTATGGTTGTGTTTGGATACATATCCAAGAGAGTGTAGAGTCGCAAGTAACCCGTGAACAGTCGTCTTATTTAACTGGATCGCATTACTGATCGTCTGTAATGATAGGGGAGACTCACTCATCGAGAGCAACTCGAGGATTAGAAAACCTCGCTCTAGAGACTGAATGTTTTTTCTTGCCTTGGGCACAAAGACTCCTTGATGATGGTGTTGCATCTGAATGGCTTACTGATGCTTCCACCTATAACAAACCACTACGCTGGTGGTTTGGTTTTATTAGAGAATATACTCAGCACTTAAACTGATCGGCTCGTTGTATGCGTCCACAAGGGAGTTTTTTCCTTGCTTCTTAGCATTGTATAACGCTTGGTCTAATATCGAATAGAGCTCATCAAAGTTGGTGAGTGGCATTGAGGTTGATAGATAGGCCAGACTCGCAGATATATTCAATTGATGGTTATTAAGCGAATGTACACTCTTTTCTGAAATTGTTTTATGCAGACTTTGTATTCTAAAGGGAACGTCAATCTCATCGACGTTTTTCAATAGCAAGATAAACTCTTCTCCACCTAAACGACCCAAGTAATCTCCCTTATTAAGTTTAGCTTTAAGCGCTTTGCATACCTGTTGTAGTACTAAGTCGCCAGTCGGATGACCATACTGATCATTAATCGCCTTAAAGTCATCTAGATCGATTAATGCTAGAACGTAGCGGAAGTCTCCTTCCGCTTTGGAGGTTTGGCTTTTAATCGTCTCTATAATTGCCGCTCTGTTTAATGCACACGTTAAGCTGTCTATTTTGGCTTTTAAGCGTGTTTGTCGCTGAACCATCAATGCCAGAGCGAGGAGAATCAATAAACAGAAAACAACAAAATTATAAGTGCGTTGTTGGTCTGTGAGTTTTTCAAACTGGTACTGACTTAGAAGAGTTTCGTTGTTCAACTGCGCGACTTGTAGATCATATTCATACTCTTTTTTAGTGAGATCTAGTGCCTCTAACGCCTTGATATTACTCGCGTCTCGGTTCGTTAGTTCAATCGTCGAGTAGGCCTTGTGATGCTCCAGTGCCTTTTTGTAATCATTTTGAGCTTGGTATGCTTTTGAGAGGAGTAATTGGGCTTGCGCTTGCAATAAGGGCCTAGCGTTTTTTACCGCTAATCTTAACGCTATTGTACTGTGTTCAATCGATTTTTCGGGTGTATGGTTCTTTAAATATGCCAATCCAGCAGCCAAATGACCCTCTGTTTCAAGGTGCGTATTCTCATAAGTTTGGGCAATGTTTAATGCTCTTCCAATGTAATCTACCGCGGTATCCAATTGCCCAGAATCGGCCAAAGCAGCAGATAACCCTAAATAGGTCAACCCTTGCCCGTATGGATAATGAAGTTGTTCGAGAATCGTCAATGCATTTTTGTAGTGGCTGATGGACTTATCGAGTTCTTTGGATTTTCTGTACATCGCTCCTAGACTATGTTCGACTTGTGCAACTTCAAGAGGTGTCCCTTCATCTTGGCGAACCAGTAGGGCTTGAATGAGATATTGCTCTGATTGTTCAAATTGCCCCAGCTCTGCAAGTAAATTGCCGACGTCATTGTAAATCCCTGAAGGATCGCTTTGCGTCGACATGTTGGCCATCAACTGTCGATACAAACTTAAGGCTTTTTCATAGTCACCGCGGTAATTGTAGTTATTTGCTATTACGCGCAAAGCAAGATCAACAGGGAAGTTTTCTTGATGCTTATGATTTAAGTGGCTCTCTAAGGATGAGCAATAAAAGTTTGCTTTGTGATAACGACCTTGTTGATTCAGCGTATAACAAAGTTGATAGTTCATCAGAGCCTTGCCTTCGGAATCGGATATTTTCTTCATTGTCTGTCGCAAAGAAGAAAAGCTATCTACTGAGGCCTCGTAACTACCATGCTTACGTTCCTTTAAGGCAAGAATATATTCTGATTCTAATTGAGAAAAACGGTTGTCTAAGACTTGACTGCTGCCGTAGTAAGGCTGATTTATGTTTGACATATATTCATAAATCAATCCACTTACGTAGAGCTTTTCGCTGTCCGATTTCGCTGTATGGTAGCGATCTTGAAGCATGCTCAATGCCGACTCAGGGTTGCTTCGTAGTGTGGTTTGGTAGACAGAGTGCCACTGTGTGATATTTTGGTTTGGTTCAATATCTTGAGTGTCGCTTGCATATACTGGAGTGAGCAAAAGTGACGCAAGCAAGGGATAGAGCACGCGCATGTTTAAACGAGCCTTTAATTTAAGGTGCCTTTAAAGTTGAGTTATCATAGCGCTTTTAACGCATCAGCGTTGTGATTAAGTTGGGTGTACTAAGAAAAAGAGTAGTGAAACTATGCACTTGGTCGAGATATTGAAAGAAGAGGCATAAAAAGAAAGACCTCAACATAAAGTTGAGGTCAGAAATCTTTAATCAATGTAAAGCTTTGCTAGATCTTGAGGCTCCATTTCTTTGCCTTCTAACTGATCGTTCCAGTTAGTTCCAACAAGAACACCATCTTCAGCAAGAGTCAAAAGCCAATCTTCAACAAAGATATCTAATGGGATTTCTAGTACAGTAAAATCTGCCCATTCTTCAACATTATGTGCTTCTGCATCTTCTTTAGAAGACCAGAAAGGCATGACTTCGCTGTTTTCGAATTCAGTTGAATCGCAAGATAGCCAACCTTCTTCATTGCGTAAACCCCAAACCAATTGGTTTTCTTTCGTTTCTGCAACAAAAAGGTCAAGGTTCGCTTGGATATCTGATGTAAGTTTGCTCATTTCAAAACTCTCGTTGTTATGACGTGGCTAGAGTAACACTAAAGTGCCGATTCCTAAAGCATAATACGGTTGTCGAAATGAGTAAAAATAAAGGAGCCGAAGCTCCTTTTCTGAGGTTAAGTATTCACTCGTTTTTGTTTGCTTTATGCTCACAGAGCAAACAAAAACAGGTACTTTACCTTTCTGGAAGAGTTGTGAATATTGTCCACTCTCTTTTTATCTCGCCTTTGTAACCAACGACTGATGCGGTTACTCGACGATTTAAAGCATGGCTGACTTCATCGGTCCCTTGTTGTGCTAAGTGAGTGTCACCAAAACCAACAATGCGGACTCTACTCGGTTCGATGTCGTAGCTTAGTAGGGCTTCACGGACATTGCGTGCTCGTCTTTCAGAAAGATCTTGGTTATGCTTTGAACCACCAACTTTACTAGCATAGCCGTGCAGCTCTATCGAAGTAGTAGGGTACTCTTTTAAAAAGTCGGAAAGCTCTCGGACTTGTCTTCTGAAGACTGGATTGATCTCATCAGAGTCGTTAGCAAAAAGTATCCGCACTTGCATGTTATCTGATGCTTTAATGTATTCTCCACAGCCGTCGTTGTCGACCTCTGAGCCTTCAGGTGTACCTGGGCACATATCTCGAGCATTGATGACACCATCGTTATCGTCATCTTGCAAATCTGCTATTTGTTCTGCATTTGGTACAGGGCGATACTCATATTCGTCTTCAGCAACAACGTGTTGAGTGATGGCGAGCATACCCAATGCAAATAGAATCTTCACTGGTTTCATGATCAGTACTCCACCTTTTCATTCCATTCTGTAGGTACATCGACACGCAAGGCATTTAACAATTGGCCAGTCGCGTTCATAACGCGGTACTTGGCGTACTGCTCTGAGTATCGAGCATCCAAGTAGTTCTTTCTCGCTTCGAAAAGTTCGTTTTCAGTATTTAACAAGTCCAGCAGAGTGCGTTTTCCAATGCGATACTGCTTTTCGTAGGCGATGACAGTTTCAGAGGCCGAATCTACGTGATCCGCTAGGAACTCTTTTTGTTGAAGTGTTAAATCTAACGCACTCCAAGATAGACGAAGACCTTCTTCTACTTGGCGGTATGCACGTTCTCTTAGGTCTTTTGCTTTATTTAGTTGGTAGGCAAAACTTTCAGCGTTGGCTACGTCACTACCACCGTTAAAGAGGTTGTAACGCATACGTAACATTGCTGTTGTCTCTTCGCTGCTTCCTTCGATACCGCTTGCATCATCACGCCATGTTTGAGCAGCTTCTACCGATATCGTTGGGTAGTAAGTTCCCTTAGATTGCTTGTATTGGAACTTTGCAGAGTCCACATCAGCTACCGAAATTTTGATTACTGGATGTGACTCGAATGCCAAGTCAATCGCTTCATCGATGGTGTAGGGAATAAAGTTTTGGTCCGCTCTTGGGAAAATCAATCCTTGTGGTGACTGTCCGACAAGGCGTGTAAAGGTGGTGTGGCTGTCATATAAGTTGTTCTGAGCTGCCACCAAGTTACCGTGAGCCTTTGCTAAACGAGCCTCTACCTGGGTTAGGTCTGCTGTAGAACCGATACCTGAGTTAACTCGCTTTTTAATGTCTTCATAGATCTTCTTATGCACTTTCAAGTTATTCTCGGAAAGTGTAAGAATTTCATAAGCTTTTACTGAGTCTAAATAAACTTTCGCGACCTCTAGAGCGGTGTCTTGGGCATCAGCTAGAAGTTGATAACGGACCGATTCAGCATCAGCTGCTGTTCGATCCATATCATTAAGTGTCGCTGAACCATCCCATATTAGCTGGGTTAGTGTCACGGTGGCTTCTTTTCTTGTCAGATCGGTTGAATCTCGCCCTGACTCTGCAGGTTTGATTCCTTCGTAACCGATACCGGCATCTAAGTCTACGGATGGGAGGTAAGCACCACCAGATGCTTCATTCACATACTGCTTGCTAACGAATTCATTGAACGCACTTTTGATGTCAGGATTGGTTTTTAATGTGTTTTCAACCGCTTGCTCTAGCGTTTGCCCAAAAGCATGACTAGCGGTGAACATACCAATACAAAAGGCGTTGGCACGAGTCCACTTCACTGTGATTCTCCTAGATAATGGTAAAAATTCTCGAGGTGATAGGGCTTATAAGTGGAATACTTATAAGGGCGTCAATAATTTAGCGCACAATAACATTAATATGCGATGAAGTAACCTGTTGATTCGCTGTTCATTTGTTTCAATTTTGATAAATCAACCTACTAAATCTGCCTAAAACTTGAATTAAGATCTCAAATTAAAGATGGAGGTAATGGCTAGAAACGAGTGTCCAGATTTTAATAAAATAAAACACTTATGCATCTGGATTCTTATTGATGTATGACACATAATTACTTTATTGAGCATCAAATTGCTGTTATTGCACTATATATTCGGGCAATATATAGCAAATTAGTATTGTTAGTCAAAAACTTGACAGTTATTTAGGGTTAAGGTTTATATGGATCGTACAGCATTAGTGCCACTCGGTAATCAAGTCGTCGTAATAGGTTTGGATGGGCAGCTGAGAGTCCTTGCAGAAGGACAGCAGCCTCTACCAGGTGAAGTGATAGTGGCAATGACAGATGCTGCGCCTCAAGACCTGAAAATTCAGCTTGCTCAAGAGCAAGGTTTAAAAGATATTTCAGACGATGTAGCACAGATTATTAGTGCTATTGAGCAAGGTCAAGACCCTTCTGCTATTGATGAAGAACTCGCACCTGCAGCGGGTGAAAATAGTGGCTCCAGTTTGCAAAATAGTGCCACGATTGTACGAGATGGTACTGAAGTGCTAGCCTCAACAAACTTTGAAACTATTGGCCTAGAATCCCTCGGCTTATCTGAAACACAAGCGTTGACCTTAAATGACTTCTTCACAACAGGTATCGAGACAAGTGGGGATGGCTCAAGTAAGCCACTTACTAATTCTCCAGTGACATTAAGCGCTGTTGAGGAAGATAGCGATCCAATCACGATAACTACTGAAGAATTACTATCTAATGTCAATATTGATGATGCCGATACTCTTGTCATTACAAACGTCACTATTGAGAGTGGGAATGGCACCTTAATTGATAACAGCGATGGATCTTGGACTTACATTCCAGAGGCTGACGATGACACTGAAGTGTCATTCTCCTATGACATTATTGATAACGATGGCGGTGTTATTAATGGCACTGCTAACTTAGATATTACGCCTGTTAATGACGCGCCAATAGCAACTAATGATGCGATTCAAACTGACGAGGATTCCCAGGTTGTAATTGATGTGCTCGCTAACGACAGTGATATTGAAGGTGATGATTTAATCATTACCTCTGCTTCTGTACCAGAAGAGCAAGGTATCGTTGAGATTATCGATGGTAAGCTTGTTTTCACTCCAGCTGAAAATTTCAACGGTAATGCAACGATTAGCTACACCATCTCAGATGGTGAGTTAGAGGATGAAGCTCAAGTTTCGGTAACAGTAAACTCAGTTAACGATGCGCCTATTGCCTCTAATGATACAACAATTACAGAGGAAGATAGCTCAGTAACGATTGATGTCCTGCCAAACGACACCGATATTGATGGCGATACGCTGTCGATTGAATCGGCGTCCGTACCTGAAGCGCAAGGCACAGTCGAGATTGTTGATGGCAAACTGGTCTTCACACCGGCTGAGAACTTCCATGGCGATGCTGAAATTACTTACACCGTGACCGATGGTTCGCTGACTGACCAAGCGACGGTCAACGTCACCGTAAATGCGGTGAACGACGCGCCTGTGGTTGAAAGTAGCATTGCAGACCAAACCTTGGCAGAAGACTTTACGCCATACAGCATCGATCTGAATACGGCCTTCAGTGATGTGGATAACGTGGATGGCGAGTTAACGTTTAGCGTCTCTGGTAATAGCAACATTCAAGTGGCGATCGTCAATGGTATTGC
>NZ_JAWOUH010000023.1:0-73991 GCF_033339295.1 Vibrio sp. 704
GGGTGTAGCTCCAATTGGCAGAGCAGCGGATTCCAAATCCGCGTGTTGGGAGTTCGAATCTCTCCACCCCTGCCATACTCTAAAGCCTCAGCAGTAATGCTGGGGCTTTTTTGCATCTGAAGAAAAGAGAATCTGACTAGTTGGAGAGCTGTCGATTCCTCTGATACCAAAGTATCGGGGGATTGAAAGTTCATATCTCCGGGATATTGGTCCACTTCACCTATCCCCCATGTTCATAAGCTCTGGCTTAGGTCAGGGGCTCTTTTATTCCTAACGTATAGTTTCGGCGTCAGGTGTATGTTTATCCAACGAATATGGCATACCTTTGCTTCAGATAGTTTTATTTTCTAGTAATGTAATTATTAAATGTTGATGTATCGCTTTGCTCTTTCTGTTTTACCTTCGAATTTTCATAACGCTTTTTCTTCGTTATCGAGCACATCTGATTCACAATCTATTGAAAGGTCAGTGGTTACATTGGCTTGGATGATTACTGACTTGGTTCCTGTTATCATCATGCATTGATGCTAATAATTAGGAAGTAAGTTTATGCCACATTTTCGATTCCGTGCTGTAGAGCCACAAGCTGTTCAGGCATTATCAAAACCCCTTACGGATGAACTTCAGCCTCTAATGGACTGTCCGCGTGAGGATTTTACTTTTGAGTATATCTACACTACGTTTTTCAATGAGGGTGAGGTGAGTGCTGCATATCCTTTTGTCGAAGTACTTTGGTTCGACCGTGGCCAGGAAGTGCAAGATGAAGTTGCCAAGCTTATTACGCAACAAGTGCGCGGTATCGCTGGTGCCGACATTGATGTTGCAGTTATCTTTTCCGCCTTATCTCCTAAAGCTTATTACGATAATGGCGAACACTACTAAAGGTTAAAGGTTATGAGGCTGAGTTTCATTGTAACTTTGGGTTTATGTTTCTCAGCTTCAGTATGTTCTACTCCTTGGGAGTCCGCGGTTAATCCTACCCGAAACTCTTCCTCCTCTATTGGTAGTTATGCTAACGGTTGTTTAGATGGTGCATTACCCTTGCCTCTCGATGGCGTTGGTTATCAAGTCTTACGTAGTAAAACGAAGCGCTACTATGGGCACCCTAAAACGATAGAGTTTATTGAAAATCTGGCGCTTAAAACTCATCAAAATCTCAACACCACTCTGCTAATTGGTGATTTATCTTTACCTAGAGGTGGAAGGTTCTCCTCTGGTCATTCTAGTCATCAAACCGGGTTAGATATAGATATCTGGTTAAGACTTGCTGACCAACCGCTTTCTTATAACGAATTACAACTTCCTAAGCCCATGAGTGTGGTGGATTTAAAAGGTTATTCCATACTTAATCATCGCTGGGAAGAACGGCACTTTAAGCTAATTCGGTACGCTTCAAAAAGTAAGGATGTTGCACGAATTTTTGTACATCCTGTTATTAAGGAGCAACTTTGCTTGCAAGAAAACGGCAAAGATCGTTCTTGGTTACGTAAAGTACGTCCATGGTGGGGGCATCATTACCACTTTCACGTCAGGTTATCTTGTCCTGATTCGAGCGACTATTGTGTTGATCAAGCACCACCTCCAGTAGGTGATGGTTGCGGTGCTGAGCTTGCAAGTTGGGCCCCAAAAGCAAAACCTACTGATACCCCTCAACGGGTAAAAACAACCTCTAAGCCCAAACGAAAAAAAGTCGTTCCACCTCAATGCTTGCCGCTTATCAATCCTAATTAGTGTTACTCTTCAGGTTTATCTGTACTTGGTGATCTCTTTTATGAAACTGGAGAAACATCATACTTTTGTCTACATTGAATAGTACCAATACAAAAACTAACCCAATCAGTTTTGGGGACATATTATAGAAATCTAAATTAAACAAAGAGTTGTAGTATGGGTAAGTTGTAACTTCTCTGTTTAGAAAAAGATCTTTCGTCACGATACTCTGGTTTCTTAGCAATATGTCTGTCAGTTGGCTAAAAAGCGATAACAACGCAGACAAGTGTGTAAGGCAGGGATATACCCTTTTCCTGTTAGAAGAGTAAATCAAGGACAAAACCATGACTATGATTTGTGCAAAAGAATTTGCAGAGTGGTTAAGACACAGATTTAGCAGTGATACTAAAGGAGTCTCTTTGACTCGAGAGGATGTGAATCACCTGACTGGGCGTCAACGCCTTGATCCGGGTTTTGTTAATGATGTGCATTATGAGCTGATGCAATATGGAATGGCTTTCGTTACTGATACGAGCCGAGAAAACTTTTATTTAATACCTGTTTCTCAAGCGGAAAATTGGCGTGAGAGACTAGAGTATCATTTTGAAAAAGAGCTGTTCTGCAATATTATCCCTATTGAAAAATCAGGTTGAGAAAAGGTTCAACTTTGATGCCAAAGTTGAACCTAATTGCTCTTATGCTAACCCTTGAATAATCACGAATTTTTCAAGCAACTGCTCTTCAGTTTCGACATGGTTCGGATCAGTGATTATGCATTTTGTAATTGGACACACTGACTGACAGGTCGGCTTTTCGTAATGCCCCTTACACTCTGTACATAGCGCTGGATCAATTTCGAAAATGCTCTCTCCCATACTGATTGCCCCATTGGGGCATTCGGGATCACACATGTCGCAGTTAATGCATTTATCAGTAATGAGCAAGGCCATGGTTACTTACCAGTCGGGTTACGGGTGTCCTGCCCTGAGTTTAGATTACGCATTAATAGGCCATATTCTAAATCTAGCTCTGCTGGTACTGGAATGAATACAAAGTGACCGTTTCCTTTCGCGTCTTCAATAGACTCTGACTTGCGGTTTTCCATTGCCTCTAGCGTGAAAACAATATTGCCTTTTGGCGTCATTAGTTCAAGGCTATCACCGACAAGAAACTTATTTTTTACTTCTACTTCAGCCATGTCACCACGACGTTTGCCAGTGAATTCACCAACAAACTGTTGAGCATCAGAGACTGAGTAACCGTAATCGTAGTTTTGGTAAGTATCGTGTGTATGACGGCGTAGGAAGCCTTCAGTGTAGCCACGGTGAGCTAGGCTTTCTAGTGTACCCATTAGGCTTTCATCGAATGGTCGACCTGCTACAGCATCATCAATTGCTTTACGATAAACTTGAGCGGTACGTGCGCAGTAGTAGAACGATTTAGTACGACCTTCAATTTTCAATGATTGAACACCCATCTTAGTTAAGCGTTCAACGTGCTGAACCGCACGTAGGTCTTTAGAGTTCATGATGTAAGTACCATGCTCGTCTTCGTAAGCTGCCATTTTTTCTTCTGGACGGTGTGCTTCAGAAAGCAGAACGACTTCATCTGTTGGTTTACCGCGACCAATTGTGGTTTCAGGGCGCTCGTCTTGTACTTCGACAGGCTGTGCTTCAGTCGGGTCGAATTTCTCTACGATATCACCAGCGTCGTTTTCTTTACCCTCTTCAACTTTGTATTCCCAGCGGCATGCGTTAGTGCAAGTGCCTTGGTTAGGGTCACGTTTGTTGATATAGCCAGAAAGTAGGCAACGACCTGAGTAAGCCATGCATAATGCACCGTGAACGAATACTTCAAGCTCAGTTTCAGGGCAATGCTCACGAATTTCTTCGATTTCTTCTAGAGACAGCTCGCGAGAAACGATCACACGTTCCACGCCATTCGCTGCCCAGAACTTAACGGTCGCCCAGTTTACAGCGTTTGCTTGTACAGAAAGGTGAATTGGCATTTCTGGGAAAGCTTCACGAACCATCATAATTAGGCCTGGATCTGACATGATCAATGCGTCAGGACCCATATCTACGATTGGCTTAAGATCACGGATGAAGGTTTTTAGCTTCGAGTTGTGTGGTTGAATGTTACATACCACATAAAGCTTTTTGCCTAGGGCGTGGGCTTCATCGATACCGATTTTTAGGTTCTCGTGGTTAAACTCGTTGTTACGTACGCGAAGGCTGTAGCGAGGTTGGCCAGCGTAAACTGCATCTGCCCCGTAGGCGAATGCGTAACGCATGTTTTTCAGGCTGCCCGCTGGAGATAGTAGCTCAGGCACGAATGCTTTCTCAGTTGTCATTGCTCAATTCTCTTTTATCTGATCACAAGTCAGGCCAATTCCACCTAATGGAAATGGGGCGCAAATTTTACGTCAAAATGTGAACTGTGACTAGGGTAATTGTGCTTCAGATAGAAAAACGCCCTCAAAAAAAGTGAGGGCGTTATGGTTAACCTTTATACAAAATTAAGCGTTAGGATTCGGTAAGCCGCCTAGCGCATCGTATAGGTTGGGAAGGAAAGCACTGAACTCTCCACACATTAGAGAGAAGTCTGCATCAAATCGAGCTGCTTGATCTTCACGTGGAATATCATCGTTTTGATCTTTCAATTCATCAGAGAATTTTAGACGTTTGATGCCTGCATCTTCCGTCATAATGAACTCAATACGATCTTGCCAATTAAGCGCAAGTTTCGTCACGACTTTATCCGCAGCGATGTGGTTGCGGATTTCATCAGTGGTTAGCTCTTGCTTCTTACAGCGAATCACACCACCTTCTTCAAGTACGGATTTTAGCTCAGCTTCGTCCATCATGCTGATACCTTGAGGTGTGTCACCGCTTTTCACCCACTCGGTTAGCGTAGTTTCAATCGCCACTTCTGGAATAGCAGGAACAACAGGTAAACTACCCATGGTTTTACGAAGCAATGCTAATACATCTTCTGCTTTTTTATAGCTGCTTGCATCAACAAGGATAAAACCTTCTTTTGGCATGATGAGCACGTGAGTGTGGCTGCTGCGGCTGAATGCGCGCGGCAGTAAATCCATTACGATGTCATCTTTCAGGTTGTCTTTCTCTTTCTTCTTCAGAGGACGACCTTCTTGCGCTTCCATTGCTTCTACTTTTGCATTCAATGATTCTTTGATCACAGAGGCAGGTAGCATTTTCTCTTCTTTCTTGGCGCAAATCAGAATGCGGTTTTCTGACACGTGAGTCATCATATCGCCATGTCTACCCATTGCACTGACCCAGCCAAATTTCTGTTTGTCTTGACTGCCACACGGGGTGAATCGGAATTCAGACAGCTGAGTTTCTAGTTGTTCGGCGTTAAAAGTAACCTCGCGGTTAACGCGGTATACCAGACAGTTTTTAAACCACATAAATCTTCTCTAGGCTTGATGACAAGGGACTAATCATAGGGAATTTTTGTGCTGATGTCTTAATAGAAATGAAAAATATCCGAATGAACCTCAAAAGAAAGTTATATGAAAATTTGTTTTCAAAGGTCACAAAAGTGTCATAATTGGTAGTGATAATGCTTATGCATAGAGAGGCGCTTTGTCTCTTAAATTCATTAGCTCAACGAACATAAGGTTACTCAATTATGTCTAGAAGGATTCTGGTTGTTGAAGACGAAGCTCCTATTCGCGAAATGCTGTGCTTCGTACTTGAGCAGAAAGGTTACCAAGCGGTAGAAGCGGAAGATTATGATACTGCAGTAACCAAACTGGCTGAACCCTTCCCTGATTTAGTTTTACTGGATTGGATGTTACCAGGCGGTAGTGGCATTAACTTCATCAAACATATGAAGCGAGAGGAATTAACGCGCAACATTCCAGTTGTGATGCTTACCGCTCGTGGTGAAGAAGAAGATAAAGTGCGCGGTTTAGAAGTCGGTGCGGATGACTACATTACTAAGCCATTCTCTCCTAAAGAGTTGGTTGCACGCTTAAAAGCGGTGATTCGTCGCGTTACCCCGACTGCACTAGAAGATGTAATTGATGTACAGGGATTGAAGCTTGACCCTGTATCGCACCGTGTTACGGCTAATGATGCGCCATTAGACATGGGCCCAACAGAATTTAAGATGCTTCATTTTTTCATGACGCATCAAGAACGCGTATACAGTCGTGAGCAGCTATTAAACAATGTTTGGGGCACTAACGTGTATGTCGAAGACCGTACGGTTGATGTTCACATTCGCCGCCTGCGTAAAGCATTGGAAGCTGCAGGGCATGATAAGCTGATCCAAACTGTTCGTGGTGCTGGATACCGCTTCTCGACGAAGGCATAAATTAACACGCAGCTTATCGGTACCATTTCTGGAGTTATGAGTGGTTGAAAGATTAACGTGGAAAAAGCTGGCCTGGGAGCTGGCTTTTTTTTACACCCCATGGGTGATAGTAGGTTGGATATTCGGTTATATGCCGTGGTTGCTTTTGGCTGCTACGGCATTGCAGCTTGTGTGGCATTTGCATAACCAAGTACGTTTATCTTCTTGGTTATGGGATGAAAAACGCCTCACGCCACCATCTGGTAGCGGTAACTGGGAATCTTTGTTCAATGGGTTGTATCGCTTACAACAGCGCCAACGCCGCAAACGAAAAGAGCTTACTAATCTTATTCGTCGATTCAGAAATGGTGCAGAATCGCTACCCGATGCGGTAGTGGTATTCCGTGCTGAAGGCAATATTGTTTGGTGCAACAAGCTGGCTCAGCACTTACTGGGCTTCCATTGGCCAGAAGATTCAGGTCAACCTATCTCGAATCTCATTCGTACACCTGATTTTATCAAGTACCTCAACAAGAAAGACTTTTCTGAGCCATTAGAAATGCGTTCACCACTCAACGTCGAACGCATGCTGGAATTACGTATCGTACCGTATACCGAGGGTGAGCACTTGATGGTAGTGCGTGATGTGAGCCAGTTAAAACAACTTGAGGGAATGCGTCGCAACTTCTTCGCCAACGTATCTCATGAACTACGTACACCAATGACGGTGCTACAAGGTTATCTTGAGATGACAGAAGACCCTGATATGGTCGTAGGTCCAATGTGGAGCAAAGCTCATGGTGTCATGACGGAGCAGCTCAACCGCATGAACAGTTTGGTGAACCAACTACTGACACTATCTAAAATTGAAGCGGCACCTATGCATGAGCTTGAGGAAGTCGTGAATGTGCCCGCGATGCTTGAAGTGTTAGAAAAAGAGGCGGTTAGCCTTAGTGGGGACAACCAACATAAATTGAAATTTGATGTTGATGCTAGCCTACGCGTGCTGGGCGATGATGACCAGTTACGTAGTGCTATCTCTAACCTCGTTTATAACGCCGTCAAATACACACCGCCTGGTGCGAACATTAATGTTCGTTGGTTCCAGACCTCTCAAGGCGCATGCTTAGAGGTGGAAGATAGCGGTGATGGTATTGAACCTCAGCACCTCCATCGACTTACTGAGCGTTTTTATCGCGTCGATAAAGCAAGATCACGCGATACCGGAGGGAGTGGGTTAGGGTTGGCTATTGTGAAACATGCGCTGAGCCACCATGATTCTCATTTGGAAATTCACAGTGAAGTGGGCGTGGGCAGTAAGTTTTCTTTTGTATTGCCTGAACGTTTGGTGGTGAAATAATGGCATTAAGAGTCGCAAAAGTGTTCAGTCTCCTGGCTCTTGCTTGTTCCGGTATGGCTATCGCTCAAGATAAACCATTGCCGAATTATCATAAAACGACTGGGATTGTCGGGAATTTGCTCTCTGTTGGATCCGATACACTTGCAGGCATGACAACACTTTGGGTGGAAGAGTTTAAATCCATTTACCCGAATATTAATGCGCAAGTCCAAGCGTCTGGCTCTTCCACTGCTCCCCCAGCATTGACCGAACAAACAGCTCAGTTTGGTCCCATGAGCCGTCCTATGCGTTTAAGAGAGGTTGAAGCGTTTGAACGTGAACATGGTTACAAGCCAACGGCGCTTAGGGTAGCCATCGATGCTATCGGTATTTTTGTCCATCAAGACAATCCAATTCAAGGGCTCAACTTTAGTCAGTTAGATGCTTTGTTTTCTGCAACTCTGCGCTGTGGTGAAAGTCAATTTGTCACAAACTGGCAGCAACTCGGTCTTGAATCACAGTGGGCAAAGCGAAACGTACAGTTGTTTGGTCGTAACTCCGTTTCTGGAACTTATGGTTACTTCAAAAGCAATGCCTTGTGTGGCGGCGATTTCAAGACTCGAGTTAACGAGCAGCCAGGCTCCGCGTCAGTTGTGCAAGCTGTAGCGTCAACCATCAGTGGAATTGGTTATTCCGGTGTCGGTTATCGAGTGGCAGGCGTGCGCTTAGTCCCTGTGGCTAAAATGGGAAATGACTACGTGACTCCAACGCGAGAACATATTGTTAGTGGTAAGTACCCACTATCACGTTACTTATATGTTTACGTGAATAAGCACCCTGATTACCCATTAACACCAATTGAAGCTGAGTTTATTCGCTTTATCTTTTCTGCTCAGGGACAAGCGTTGGTTGAGAAAGATGGTTATGTGCCCATTACGGCAGACTTTGCAGAAGAAGAGTTAAAAAAAGTCGGCCTGTAAGCCGACTTTTTATTTAGGTATGGACTGTACGAGATCAGAAAGTGAGTGTCCACTTCGCGCTGTCCCAACGTTCTTGTTCTTCCTGTAAATCCGCGTGAAGTAATTTATTGTTTTCTAGCCATGCTTCATCTGTGCATGTGAGAATCCATTCGTCATTTTTGATAGATAAGGTGATATCAGGCAATGGATCTTCATTACGCTGCCCATTTAATACGATAGAAAGTCGTAATATTTTGATGAGGCTTATAACGTCACTCTGTTTATAGAGGTTGAAATCTGGTAGTTCTTGCAATTTGAGCGCTTTACGCTGGAAGCGAGCTAATGTTGCGAGCACTAATTGCTGCTCACGGTTGAAGCCTTGTAGGGTGGAGTGCAACAGAATATAAAAAGAGTGGCGATGGAAACTACGCAAGTTGATACTTAATCCGACTTCATGAAGCAACGCTGCCCACTCTAGTAAGTCAAATAACTCACTCTTTTTCTTAATGCCTAGTTCAGAGCGTACCTGACATAACATCTCACGTGCATGCCCCTTCACACGAGCGGCATGCTCTAAGTCGACCCGGTGCTTGTTGGCTAAATTTTCTGTGGTGCGCATACGAATATCGGAGCGCGCAAAACGCTCTTCCATTTCGTACAACAGGCCTTCGCGTAGAGCACCATCGGAGAAAAACATTTGCTCAATGCGAAGCGCTTTGAAAATCGCGGACAAAATCGCTACGCCTGCTGCGAATACGGGTTTACGTTCTTCTGTTAGACCCGCCAGTTCAATATCTTCAATGGAATCAAATTTACACAGAGTTTCGATCAGTGTATCCAGTCGACTCGCCGTGATCAGGCCATCTTCAAAACCTAATCCTACTAGCACTTCTTGAATCGCTTTGATGGTTCCTGATGAGCCGAGAGCAATATCCCAGCCCTTTTTACGATATGTTGAAGCGATGCACTCGAGTTTTTGTTCGGCCGCTAACATCGCCTTGCTGAAGTTTTTTCCTGACAGTTTGCCGTTTTTAAAGTATTGCTCTGTAAAACTGACGCATCCCATCTGTTTACTGTTGAGAAGCTCAGGCTCAAATTCTTGTCCAATAATCATCTCGGTACTGCCGCCTCCGATATCGATGACTAGTTTGGAGTTGGATTCTACTTGAGTGTGCGCGACGCCTAAGTAAATCAGGCGGGCTTCTTCTTCTCCAGGGATAATTTCTATCGGGAAAGGCATCACTTCTTTCGCACGCTCAATGAAAAGGTGGGCATTTTTAGCGCGTCTTAGTGTGTGTGTGGCGGCGATACGTACATTTGACTCATCAAGCCCTTGCAGCCTCTCAGCGAACATGGCTAAGCATTCTAGCGCACGCTCCATTGCGGCGTGACTTAAGTTCAATTCACTGTCGAGTCCTGATGCTAAGCGAACACGTTGTTTATGACGACTAACCAGTTGTAGGTCACTGCCGACAACTTTGGCCACCACCATATGGAAACTGTTTGAGCCGAGGTCTATCGCGGCAATGTAGCGAGTATCTTGTTCAAGAATTTGAGGCATCTGAATTTTGTTTTCTAGTTTGCTTTTCTATATTTTTAAGATAGTCATAGATAGCGATTTGAGAGCGAACTTTTTTGCGATTACCTCGTGGTACGTAAGCGTTACTCATTTCTTTATCTATCAAACGAGCCTTTACTGTATCGGTAAAATGGATATTCGTTATATCAATAATTCTCTGTTTCAAACGTGGATCACGGACTGGTACTGCTACCTCGATACGGTGATCAATATTTCTTGTCATCCAGTCTGCGGAGGAGATATAAACTTGCGGATCGCCATCATTGTGGGTGATCACCACGCGAGGGTGCTCAAGAAAGCGGTCAACGATACTGATGATGCGAATATTGTCGCTGATCCCCTCAATGCCCGGTACTAATGAGCACATACCTCGAATGATCATGTTTATTTTTACACCGGAAGTACTTGCTCCATAAAGCTTATTGACGATGCCTTTATCGACTAGGTTATTGACCTTGATCGTAAGAGCGGCTTTTTTCCCTAGCTTGGCATTCGCAATTTCATTATCAATTAAGCGGTAGATTTGGGTTCGAGAATTACGAGGAGATACCATAAGGTGATTGAACTTCACTGGTCGGTATGGATTCTCAATGTAACCGAAGACATTACGGACTTCATTAGTGATTTCTTGATCTGCCGTAAGCAGGGAGAAGTCGGTATAAATTCGTGCCGTCTTCTCATGGAAGTTGCCTGTGCCGATGTGTGCGTAGCGAATAATTTCTTCACCTTCGCGGCGGCTAATCATCAGTAGCTTTGAGTGAATCTTAAGACCAGGCGCACCAAAGATGACGTGCACACCCGCTTCGGTTAATACTTTTGACCATTCGATATTGGCTTCTTCATCAAAGCGAGCTTGCAGTTCGACGACCACAGTGACATTTTTGCCGTTGTGCACCGCATCAATTAAAGAGTTCATCAAGCGAGAATCTTTCGCGACGCGATAAATGTTAATCTTGATACTAAGTACTTTGGGATCGAAGGAGGCTTGGCGCACTAACTCACTAATGTGGTCAAAAGTGTGGTAGGGATAATAGAGCAGAATATCTTTCGCTTTAATCGCGTCAAAGCTGTTGGCATAACCTTCGAAATCGGCACATTTCATTGGCGGGAGAGGTTTATTTTCAAGATATTCTCGTCCAACATTTGGAAAGCCGATGAAGTCTTTAAAGTTGTGATAGCGTCCGCCGGGGATAAGGTTATCGTAGTTAGAGATATTAAGTTTGTTACACAGAAACTCTAACATTTGAGGCGGCATATCGCGTTCGTAGACGAAGCGAACGGGCTTTGCTGTCAGTCGCTGATTGACACCCTCTGACATTTGTTCAAGCAAGCTGTACTCGATTTCATTGCGTAAATCGTATTCAGCGTCACGCGTCATTTTCATCGCATAGCCGCTAAGCTCATCATAATCAAAAAAGCCTTTGAACAGCTCGTCCAAACAGTGGCGGATAATATTATCAAGTAAGATGATGGTTTTTCGACGCTTTCCTTTCTGTTCTGGTACCATCACAAAGCGGGGAAGGTGATCGGTCGGAATTTCGATCAGAGCGTACTGGTAATGTTCTTCTTTACGCAGTTCTACGGCGATGTAAGCGTACTCGTCTTTGAGAAATTGCAGAACATCGATCTCGTCTTTCATTAGGAGGGGAGTGATATGCGGCATTACCTCTCTACGGAAGTATTTCGCGATCCACTTTTGTTGCGATTCATCCAGTTGTTGCTCGTTGACCAAGAAAATGCGACGTCGCGCCATTTCTCGAATCAACTCGCTGTAAAGCTCATCAAATTGTTCGTTAAGCTTTAGTGCTTTCGACTGCATTTTGGTTAACAGTCGTTTAGGGCTATCACTGCCACCGCGCTCTTGGCTGATTAGGATTCTGCGCTTCACGTCCGCAAAGCGTACTTTGTAAAATTCATCTAAATTGTTGGAAAAGATCCCAAGAAAGCGAATACGTTCGATCAAAGGGACGGTTTTATCGGCAGCTTCTTGTAATACTCGTTCGTTGAAAGACAACCAACTCAGTTCTTTTTCTATATATAGTTTTTCTGCGCTCATAACCTTACCTAGCCAAAAGTGAAGTATTACGTACTCATCTTGGAAAAATGGATGAGTGAGAACATTATGAGATTTTCATTACAGATTTATTTCATACCACGCATTGCATAAGAGTTGTATTCTTTTCAGGTGTTTAATGTGATCTGTAATATAATTGTCATCTTAACGACATATTCTAGTACTAAGTCAAAAAAGGTAGAGATTTAAATGGCACAAGCCGAGTTTTCATTGCAGGAAAAAGATAAGAAACGACTGATAAAAGATCGTTTAGTTCGACTTGCAGTGACATCCGGTGGTGTCGGCGTACTCGCGGCGCTTGTTTTGATCTTTGTCTACCTCGCCATGGTGATCATTCCGCTTTTTTCTGATGCGGAGATCAAAACCAACCAAGCCATTCGAGCCACTCATATTGAAACACCACTTGCGATTTCAGTGGATGATTACGCTCAGCTCGCGTTCGTTCTAACCCAAAGTGGTGAGATTCAATATTTGTCGATGGACGATCCTACGAAACCTGCGGTGTATACACAGCAAATCGTCCAGAAACCCGTCGCTTTCTCTCAATCTGCTCCTGGGCTAGGTTGGTATGGATTTGTTGATGGGCAGGGTAAAGCGAACCTTTTCAAGCCAGAATTTAATGCCACATTGAGAGAAAATACACGTCCTCCGGAAGTGATTGAGCTAGACACCAGCATGGATCTGACACTAAGTACGCCTCAAGATCCTGTGACTCAGTTTGTATTTGCAGCTTCGACGCCCTTACCAACGGTTGTTTGGCAGACGCAAAGTGGTGAAGTGAAAGCTCGCTGGCAAGTGGCTTCGTCTTTGGGTACGTCTCCTACAACGATTGATTTTACGTTCTCTTCAGGTTTTGATACGCCTCAGCAAATGTTATTGACACCTGACGGTGAAACGCTTTATTTGCGCGATGGCTCTGAGTTGATCGTGTTAAAGAAAACCGCACGTAAATTTGCTGTGCGAGAGGTGGTCGATCTCACTCAAGGTGATAAGAAGCATTCCGTTCGTACGATAGACTTATTGGCTGGTGCTTACTCGCTTTTGGTGACGCACAACGATGGTCGGGTGTCGCAATGGTTTGATACGCTGCAAGAAGAAAAACGCACGTTAACGCATATTCGTGATTTTAAATTGGCATCAGAGCTTAAGTATTTGTTGCCGGATTCTCATCGAAAAGGATTTTATAGCTTTTACACCAACGGCACGTTGCAAAGCCATTATACAACCAGTGAAAAACTGGTGTTGTTTAAGCGTGCGTACAATCAAGCGCCCGCAATCGCAGCAATGTCTAACAATGAACGCTACTTAATCACTTGGCAAAATAATGCGTTAAATGTTGCGGAAGTGGACAATGCCTATCCGGAAATTTCATTGTCTTCATTATGGCAAGAAGTGTGGTACGAAGGGTATCCTGAGCCTGAATTTGTGTGGCAATCGACTTCGGCGAGCGATAACTTTGAGGCTAAGTTCAGCCTAGTACCTATTGCGTTTGGAACGATAAAAGCGGCGATGTTTGCGATGCTGTTTTCAGTACCGCTCGCAGTGCTAGGTGCTATTTATACGGCTTACTTTATGTCGCCACGCATGCGTCGTGTAGTAAAACCGTCGATTGAGCTAATGGAAGCACTGCCGACGGTGATCATAGGTTTCCTCGCGGGATTGTGGTTCGCGCCTATTGTCGAAGATCATTTGATTACGATCGTCGTTATGCTGTTTGTTTTGCCTTTGAGCACCATGATTATGGGCGGGCTATGGGCATTAATACCGCAACCTTTGCGGAATCGTCTGCCTAATGGTTGGCATGCTTTAGTGCTCATGCCTGTCATATTGGTACTGATTGGGCTTGGAGTGTGGATTTCGCCTACGATTGAGCAGACGTTCTTTGGTGGCGATATGCGCTTATTCTTAACCGAGCATGGTATTGGTTACGATCAACGCAATGCATTGGTGGTGGGGTTAGCGATGGGGTTTGCTGTTATCCCGACGATTTTTACCATTGCCGAAGATGCCATTTTCTCTGTACCGAAGCATTTATCGGATGGCTCTTTGGCATTAGGGGCCACGCCTTGGCAAACTTTAATCTATGTTGTCTTGCTTACTGCAAGCCCAGGTATTTTTTCTGCCATTATGATGGGCCTGGGACGCGCTGTTGGCGAAACCATGATTGTGTTAATGGCAACGGGCAATACGCCATTAATGGATTGGAATATTTTGGAAGGATTGCGCAGCCTGTCGGCGACCATCGCCGTTGAGTTGCCAGAGTCGGAAGTTGGAAGTTCGCATTATCGCCTGCTGTTCCTAGCTGCATTGATTTTATTTGTGTTTACGTTTGCAGTAAACGCGCTTGCGGAGTGGGTTCGTCAGAGACTGAGAGATAAGTACCGTGCGTTGTAATAATGGTTTGAATAAAGAGCGAGTAATAACGTGTTAAATTGGATTCGTTCTGGCGCACCGTGGATATGGCTAACAGGCGGTGCAGTCAGCATCAGTTTGTTGTCGGTATTAGGGTTGTTACTCCTTATCGGCTGGAAAGGCCTGACTTACTTTTGGCCAGCGCCTTTGTATCAGTGGAATGTTGCAGCGCTGACTCCTGTACAAGGCGAAGTGCTACATGAAAATACTATTCTGATTGGTCAAGTGTATGAGCGCAGCTTTGTACCGAAGAGTTATTTGCCTGAAAGCGCAGCACAACAGTTAGAAGACGATGAAGATTTTGCCACGCGACTCAGTATCAAAATCGCTAACCGAGAGTTGTATCCCGCCGATTTTATCTCCGTATTGCAAATGCAGTTGGATGAGCCCACGACGCCAAAAGAGTGGGCGGTGATAGAGCGCAGTAGCGGTGGTTATTTCTTTGGTAAGCTGGTGGCGTTTCAAGATGGCGATAATATATACACCAGTGATATTCAATCGATACTAAATAAAAAGCTTGATGATGCAGAAACTCTGCGCCATGAGATTGATTCTTTGGTGGTCGATCAGCTTAAAGAGCTTGGTTGGAAGCTAGAGCAGTTGCGATTAGAAAAGCGCAAGCATGAATTGAATGACACGCTGACAGAAAGCTTCTTAAAGGAAAATCAGACGAAAAAAGAGCAGATAGAAAAAGCGCTTGCGACGTTAGATTTGCAACTTGATGGTTTACGACTTCAGCTCTCTGACTATGCCTTGATTGCCGAGGATATGACGGGGTCACAAGTATCGATTCCGCTCGAAGATATTTTGGACTACTGGTATCCAAACCAAATGTCACTGCCTGATAAAGTCATGCATTGGGGAAAACAGGTTTGGAAGTTTTTATCTGAAGATCCAAGAGAGTCTAACTCCGAAGGAGGCGTGTTCCCTGCGATATTTGGTACGGTTTTCTTAGTACTCATCATGTCGATCATTGTGATGCCACTCGGGGTGATCGCCGCTATCTATCTACATGAATACGCTAAGAATAACGCTCTAACCAGAGTTATTCGTATTGCGGTTATAAACCTAGCGGGTGTTCCATCGATTGTTTATGGCGTGTTTGGTTTAGGTTTCTTCGTTTATACGATTGGTGCCTCTATCGACAACGTATTCTATGCGGAGAAGCTACCGGCACCAACCTTTGGTACGCCGGGTTTGTTATGGTCAGCACTAACTCTTGCCGTGCTGACGCTTCCAGTTGTGATTGTGACGACAGAAGAAGGTTTAACTCGAATTCCGAGCTCCGTACGACATGGCTCTCTGGCACTTGGTGCAACTCAGTTCGAAACACTATGGCGTGTGGTTTTACCTATGGCGACGCCAGCTATTATCACAGGTTTGATCCTTGCGATTGCACGTGCAGCTGGCGAAGTAGCGCCACTGATGCTGGTGGGGGTCGTGAAATTGGCATCCAGTTTACCGGTTGACGGACAATTCCCTTATGTGCATTTGGATAGAAAGTTCATGCATTTAGGTTTTCACATTTACGATGTTGGCTTTCAAACCTCCAACATCGAAGCGGCGCGACCATTAGTTTATGCCACCTCTTTCTTACTCGTGACAGTGATTGTCGGGCTAAACTTAACAGCAATCAGTATTCGCAATAATTTACGAGAAAAATACAGAACGTTAGGACAAGATTAAGTATGTTTAATTTTGATAGTACATTAGGTTATGAGCCACCATTGGATGTTCATAATTTAACGGATGAACAAACAGCCATCTCAATCGAGAACCTTAATCTGTTCTATGGTCAAACTCAGGCGCTGCATGATATTTCGATGCGAATTCCCAAAGGGCGAGTCACCGCTTTTATCGGTCCTTCAGGGTGTGGAAAGTCGACGTTATTACGTTGCATCAATCGCATGAACGACTTAGTGGAAGGGTGTCGAGTCACAGGCAAAGTGCGTCTCCATGGCAAGAATGTTTATCATCCTAATGTCGATGTTGCGACACTTCGACGCCGAGTGGGGATGGTGTTTCAAAGACCCAATCCATTTCCTAAGTCTATTTATGAAAATGTAGTTTATGGCTTACGCTTACAAGGTGTAAAAAACAGCCGCAGTTTAGATGACGCAGTGGAGCGATCCTTGCGCTCGGCGGCGTTGTGGGATGAGGTAAAAGACCGCTTGCATGAGAACGCATTTGGTTTATCTGGTGGTCAGCAACAGCGCTTGGTCATTGCGCGTGCGGTGGCGATTGAGCCGGAAGTCCTGTTATTGGACGAGCCAACATCAGCGTTGGATCCAATCTCAACTTTAACTATTGAAGAGCTTATCAATGAGCTGAAGACTCAATATACTGTCGTTATCGTTACCCATAACATGCAACAAGCGGCGAGAGTGAGCGATCATACTGCATTCATTCATATGGGTAAGTTAATTGAATACTCTGACGCGGACTCGATCTTCACTTCGCCAATGAAGAAACAGACCGAAGATTACATTACGGGTCGCTACGGTTAAGTCGCGACTCTATACGGAATAAGGAACATCATGCACTTTGGACGTCATATTTCAGGACAATTTAACGTAGAGCTAGAATCGATTCGTACTCATGTATTAACCATGGGTGGCTTGGTAGAACAGCAGCTTTCGTATGCTATTCAAGCCTTGCATAAAGAAGACATCGAACTGGCGCGTAAGGTTGTGCGTGACGATCATAAAGTGAATGCGATGGAAGTCTCGATCGATGACGCCTGTACACGCATTATTGCTAAGCGTCAGCCAACGGCAAAAGACTTGCGCTTAATCATGGCTATCATCAAAACGATCACGGATTTAGAACGCATCGGTGATGTGGCGACACGCATTGCTTACGTTGCCATTGAAAGCCCATCATCAAAAGAACGACAATTCCAAGTGTCGTTAGAGCCTCTCTGCCGTCAGGCAATTAATATGCTGCATCAGGTTTTAGACGCGTTTGCCCGTATGGATGTAGAAGCGGCAGCAGAGGTGCACAAACAAGATGACAAACTAGACGCCGCGTATGAAGCGGTGATTCGTCAGTTGATGACTTACATGATGGAAGATCCAAAAAATATCCCTAATATTCTGCAAGTGATGTGGTCTGCACGCGCGATTGAACGCGTGGGGGACCGCTGCCAGAACATCTGTGAATACATTATTTACTTTGTGAAAGGGAAAGATGTACGCCACCTAGGTGATCAAAGTATTGATGACGTACTGAAGTAACTGACTTCAACAAATAGACCAGCTTTTAGGCTGGCCTATTTATTAGAGAGAAGGAAAGCACGTCAATATTTATCAGGAACGAAGGTCTGATCATCAATGGGCGCTCTGACGTAACCTTCTTTATTGAGTTCAGGTAATTCGATGGGTGAGTACTCAAGTGCTTTGTAGTCAATCTGGCTTAGTAAATGACTGATACAGTTCAAGCGCGCTTTCTTTTTGTCATCAGAAGGGACGACCCACCAAGGGCAGTTTTTCGTGTCTGTATAGGCAAACATCTTATCTTTTGCTTCCGAATACTCCGCCCAGCGATGACGTGACTCTAAATCCATTGGGCTGAATTTCCAACGTTTGATCGGCGTATTAATTCGACCTAGAAAACGTTTTTCCTGCTCTTCGTCTGAAACCGAAAACCAATACTTAATCAGAATAATCCCAGATCGTTGCAACATTCTCTCGAATTCAGGGCAAGAGCGTAAAAACTCCTCGTATTCGTCTGGAGTACAGAACCCCATGACTTTTTCGACACCTGCTCGGTTATACCAACTTCGGTCAAATAAAACGATTTCACCAGCAGATGGTAAATGAGCGACGTAACGTTGGAAGTACCATTGCGTTTTTTCTTTTTCTGTCGGTGCAGGCAGAGCCACTACGCGACAAACACGCGGGTTTAGCTTTTCTGTAATTCGCTTTATCACTCCGCCTTTGCCCGCAGCATCACGTCCTTCAAACAGAACCACCACTTTTAACCCTTTGTGTTTGACCCACTCTTGAAGTTTTACGAGCTCAACTTGAAGGTTTTTGAGCTCCTTTTCGTATTCCTTTTTCTTCAATTTAGACATACACATTTCCTCACTCCTTGATAAACAATATGTTAGCACTCAAAAGCTATGCGCGTGAGGTTACGGTGGTCTATTTGAGAGCTGCTACGACATCGGTAATGGCTTGTGTACTTGTGATGGGGATTAAAAAATCATCGACATCGGATGCGCCCATTTTGCTTTGTTCAGCAACAAAGGTCATTTGGCTAGGGCGTGTGGTTTTGCCTGACAGATGGATTTCAGGAACTTGAGTGTCTTCTACTAGCTCACGTACGTTACTCGCATTAACGCCAGCACCCGCCATGATTGCTATGCGTCCTTGGGCTTGCTTAACCAAAGCTCTAAGCACATCGATCCCTTGTGGTGCTGAAGGCGCAAGACCGGAGGTTAAAATACGTTCACAACCTAAGCTGATCACTTCTTCCAAAGCTTTTTCAGCGTCACGACACTGGTCAAAGGAACGATGGAAGGTCACGCCTAAGCCAAGCGCTTGAGCAAATTCACACAGCGCAGCCGCGTAAGGCATATGAATATCACCGTCTTGAGTGAGCACGCCGAACACGACACCGCTCAAGCCTGATTGGTGAGCTGCTTCAATATCCCAACGCATCATTTCGATCTCTTCTTCATTGTAGAAGAAGTCACCTTGGCGTGGGCGGATCATGGCATAAACTGGAACACTAGAAAGCTTAGCCGCTTGCTGCATAAAGCCATAACTGGGTGTTAGTCCGCCTAAAGCCAAAGAGGAGCAAAGTTCAATCCGAGTGGCGCCGCCAGCAATGGCGTAGTGCAGAGATTCAATATTATCAATACAGACTTCTAGGTGAGTAACCACGTTCATTCATCCTGCTAACGTTACAAATAAGTGTTGTGGCTAAGATATTAACAGGGCCAGTAAGCAGAATCTGTATGGAGGGGATGATAAATAGAGGTAAAGTTTACGCTAAAGCGTTACCTCATTTTGGCGGTTTATCTGAAGGAAAAAGAAAGCCCAGAGCAGAGGCTCTGGGCTTTGATAGGACTTTACTTAGACTGATTGGCGTTTGCGGTTTTCCGCATTAGCTTATTGCTTTATATACATCCAACCATCACACCCGTTGAGCTAGGGTGAAGGTCTATTATTTTTTGCCTAGGTCAGCTGCGTGCTCAGATAGGAACGCTGCAACACCTTTTGGAGATGCGTCCATACCTGCTTTACCTTCTTCCCATTGTGCAGGACATACTTCGCCGTGCTTCTGGTGGAAGTTAAGAGCGTCAACCATGCGTAGCATTTCGTCGATGTTACGGCCTAGTGGTAGGTCGTTAACTACTTGGTGACGTACAACGCCTTCTTCGTCGATTAGGAAAGAACCACGGAAAGCAACGCCTGCTTCTGGGTGCTCAACGTCGTAAGCTTTACAGATTTCGTGCTTAACGTCAGCAACTAGTGGGTACTTAACTTGACCGATACCGCCATCTTCGATAGCAGTGTTACGCCATGCGTTGTGAGAGAACTGAGAATCGATAGAAACACCGATTACTTCAACACCTTTAGCTTGGAAGTCAGCTAGACGGTTGTCGAATGCGATTAGCTCAGATGGGCAAACGAAAGTGAAATCTAGTGGGTAGAAGAATACTACTGCTTTCTTACCTTTAGTGAACTCTGCAAAGTTGAAGTTTTCAACGATTTCACCGTTACCTAGAACAGCTGCTGCAGTAAAATCAGGGGCTTGACGACCTACTAGTACCATTTTTTTGCTCCTAAAAAGTATGGTTAGCTCCAAACCGAATTCAGTTGTGTCGGTTTGGTTCGTGTTTGTACGAGACAAACTATAGTACAGATTGTAGTATTGAAAAAAGCGAAATAAATAGATTGAGTTAATCGAAAAAAACGATAATAACAAAACTCTTAACTCGATCACTGGAACGGCGGTAGATACAAATACAATTATGAATAAATGGCCCAGTTTGAAGCAGTTACACTATTTAGTCACACTGCATGAAACAAGACATTTTAGTGACGCTGCAGAGCGTTGTTTTGTCAGTCAGTCGACTTTAAGTAAGGGTATTCAAAACTTAGAGGAATTGATAGGTTGTCCCTTATATGAAAAGAAAGATAAGAAAAGTCCACTGGTTTTTACCCAAACAGGAGAAATGGTAGTAAAGCAGGGGCGAGAGCTGTTAGCAAAAGGGCAAGATTTGGTCGAGCTTGGACGTATGTGCCAAGGCGACGATATGCAAGGCCAGCTAAAAGTAGGATGTATACCAACAATTGCTCCGTTTTTACTGTGTGATTTGGTACAAGAGGTGAACTACCGTTTTCCACAACTGAATCTTTTATTAAGAGAAGACACGACGACAAACTTACTTCAAGCGCTCAGACATGGTGAGCTGGATGTGCTTATTTTAGCGTTACCAGTCGAAATTGATGGGATGGAAAGCCGAGTAGTGGGTAAGGATCCGTTTCGAATGGTTATAAGCGCTAATCAAGCCCAATCGGTCCCTGTGCCGATTCGTTACGCGGATTTACCTGACGAATCCGTCTTTCTACTAGAGAAAGAACATTGCTTAACGGAACATGCGGTATCAGCGTGTAAATTAACAGACAAAGAAAAAATCAATCCGTTTACGGCAACCAGCCTCCATACACTGGTGCAAATGGTTGCGAATGGTTTGGGAACAACGTTCATTCCTCAAATGGCTATCGACCATGGCTTGCTGCATAACCAGAATTTAGTCGTGATCGATCCTCCAGGTAAACAAGCTTATCGCGAAATCGGCTTAGTTTGGCGTCCGAGCTCGTCAAGAACGAAAACATTTAATCAACTTGCAGAAGTCGTTTCAGAGCTGCTTTAGCTATTAGTATTAGCCCTTACTTCTCCATTATTTATCTAAAAGCGCACTGGAAACAGTGCGCTTTCTAGTATTTTATTCTGTTGGTAAACTTTGACTTGTAAAATTTTACAGCTCTTCTTTGATGAAGCTTTCATAAAATAGTGAAATTTCACAATGTTAATTTTACACAAAGCCCTGCATACCTTGTTTGACCCCTGTTTAAATCCATCTCTTCAGCCCTTGTGAATACAAGGTGTTTGTTTACCAGTCTATATTCATACGCTTGTTTGAAATGATAAAACGACTTTAAATTTAATGTAATTTTATTACGTAATAACTTACAAAATAAGGCGCTTGATAGATGGTTTTTACCTTGCGGGATAAAACTTTGAATTTTCTGTTTTGTTTATATTGGGGGTTTCACTAAACCCTTTGTTGATATAGCTTATTTAAAGGCCGATACGACTTATGTCTAGATTGAAAATACACGTAGCATTACGCAATCTATCGGCATGGCTAGACGAGTTGAACACAAAGTTAAAGGATGTAATTTGTTGTTCATAACTTACAAATGTAGCTTTACGCTGACTGCCCAAGATTGATAAAGCACGTTAAGGATGAATGATTATGCTTGCTCAGACAGAACAAAAAACACAACAACTAAAGCAAACCCAAGGCATGCTTGAGGTGAATGGAGTCGTTGCTCCAGAACATCAAGCAATTTTCCCTGTTGAAGCCCAAACCTTTTTATCTCTACTGTGTGAAAAATTTGCCGGACGCGTTGAACAGTTGCTGGAAGCAAGAGAAGAGAAGCAAGCACGTATTGATGCTGGTGAGCTACCAGATTTTCTACCAGAGACACAAGACATCCGTGAAGGAAGTTGGAAGATCCTAGGAATCCCACAAGATCTGCAAGATCGCCGTGTGGAGATTACCGGACCAACTGACCGCAAGATGGTGATTAACGCACTGAATGCGAATGTAAAAGTGTTCATGGCAGACTTCGAAGATTCAATGTCTCCTGCATGGAGTAAAGTGCTGGACGGTCAAATTAACTTGCGCGATGCTGTTAATGGCACCATCAGTTACACCAATCCTGGCAATGGCAAACATTATCAGCTGGAAGATGACCCAGCGGTGTTGATCTGCCGTGTTCGCGGCCTTCATTTAAAAGAAAAACACGTTACGTGGCACGGTCAGATCATTCCAGGTGCGCTATTCGATTTCGCTCTGTATTTCTATAACAACTACAAAGCGTTACTTCAAAAAGGCAGTGGCCCTTATTTCTACCTTCCAAAACTGCAATCGCATCACGAAGCGAAGTGGTGGAGCGAAGTGTTCCATTTCACGGAAGACTACTTCGGTTTGGATACAGGCACCATCAAAGCGACTGTGCTGATTGAAACCTTACCAGCGGTATTCGAAATGGACGAGATTCTGTTCTCGCTTAAAGAACACATCGTTGGTTTGAACTGTGGTCGCTGGGATTACATCTTTAGCTATATCAAAACATTGAAAAAACACTCAGACCGAGTACTGCCAGATCGCCAAGTGGTAACGATGGACAAGCCATTCTTAAACGCTTACTCGCGATTATTGGTACGTACTTGCCATAAACGAGGTGCTTTCGCGATGGGAGGAATGGCCGCATTTATCCCAGCTAAAGACCCGAAAGAGAATCAAAAAGTATTAGACAAGATCCAGACTGACAAATCGTTAGAAGCTAACAACGGCCACGACGGTACTTGGGTGGCTCATCCAGGTTTGGCTGACACTGCTATGGAAGTCTTTAGTGCTGTGCTGGGTGAACGCACCAACCAGTTGGATGTGAGCCGTGCAGAGGATGCGCCTATTACAGCCGCTGAACTGCTTGAGCCTTGTGAAGGCGAGCGCACTGAAGGCGGAATGCGCCACAATATTCGCGTTGCGCTGCAATACATCGAAGCTTGGATTTCTGGCAATGGTTGTGTGCCGATTTACGGACTGATGGAAGACGCAGCAACGGCAGAAATCTCACGCGCCTCTATCTGGCAATGGATTCAACACGGCAAGTCGCTAGACAACGGATTAAAGGTCACTAAAGAGCTGTTCGAGCTCTATCTCAAAGAGGAGATTGAAGTCGTGAAGCAAGAAATTGGCGAGCAGCGCTACCATGCGGGTCGATTTGAAGAAGCAGCAGACTTAATGGCAAGGCTGACGACGAGCGATGAACTGACCAACTTTTTGACAGTTCCTGGTTATGACTACCTGGATTAATAAAGAATAACTGTAACACCAATAACGTGAAGGATTTTCAAGGCAGATAGGGAAGTACTGCCTGAGAACGGAAACTCAACGCACACGCATAAAGTGCAAATTATAAAGAGGGATAGACCAATGACTAACTTAACTCGCCGCCAACAAATTGAAGCTCTGGAAAAAGACTGGGCAACTAACCCACGCTGGAAAAATGTGAAGCGTACTTACACTGCCGAGGAAGTGGTGGAACTGCGTGGCTCTATGGTGCCTGCAAACACAATTGCACAACGTGGTGCAGACAAACTTTGGTCACTGGTCAACGGTAGTGCGAAAAAAGGTTACGTAAACTGTCTTGGTGCGCTAACGGGTGGTCAAGCGGTTCAACAAGCTAAAGCAGGTATTGAAGCGATTTACTTGTCAGGCTGGCAGGTAGCGGCGGATAACAACACCGCCTCGACGATGTATCCAGACCAATCTCTTTACCCAGTAGATTCTGTACCGTCAGTAGTCAAGCGTATCAACAACTCATTCCGTCGTGCAGACCAAATTCAGTGGGCTGCTGGTAAGACGCCTGAAGATGAAGGTGGTATTGATTACTTCCTACCTATCGTAGCGGATGCTGAAGCGGGCTTTGGTGGTGTGCTTAACGCTTACGAACTAATGAAATCGATGATCGAAGCCGGTGCCGCGGGCGTTCACTTTGAAGACCAGTTAGCATCGGTGAAAAAGTGTGGCCATATGGGTGGTAAGGTATTAGTTCCTACGCAAGAAGCGGTACAAAAGCTCGTTGCAGCTCGTTTGGCTGCTGACGTAGCGGGTACAACAACATTAGTTATTGCTCGTACTGATGCGAATGCGGCGGATCTCATTACTTCAGATTGCGACCCATATGATAAAGACTTTATTGAAGGTGAGCGTACTCAAGAAGGTTTCTACCGCGTTCGCGCGGGTATCGACCAAGCTATCTCTCGCGGCCTGGCTTACGCACCATATGCAGACTTGATTTGGTGTGAAACGGCTACGCCATGTTTGGAAGAAGCACGTAAGTTTGCAGAAGCAATTCACGCTGAATACCCAGATCAATTGTTGGCGTACAACTGCTCGCCTTCATTCAACTGGGAGAAAAACCTAGATGCAGAAACTATTGCTAAGTTCCAACAAGAGCTTGCAGACATGGGCTACAAGTACCAATTCATCACGCTAGCAGGCATTCACAACATGTGGTTCAACATGTTTGAACTGGCGCACGCTTACGCTCAAGGTGAAGGTATGCGTCATTATGTTGAGAAAGTTCAGCGTCCTGAATTCCAAGCAGCTGAAAAAGGCTATACGTTTGTTGCGCACCAACAAGAAGTAGGTACAGGTTACTTCGATAGAATGACCAATACTATCCAAGGTGGTAACTCTTCAGTGACAGCATTGACAGGTTCGACCGAAGAAGACCAATTCTAATTGGCAGAGAAACACTTCCTTAATCAGCGTCAGTAATGGCATTTTGAGCGGCAACCCTGCCGCTCTTTTTTCGTTTAACCGGTGTAAAAACGAAACTTACAACAAAGAGAATACGCTTGCGTACTACTCTTCCTGCTCGATTTCTTCAGGTTCCACTTCTTCTTGTAGTTCCAATAAGTTAATCGCAATCGTCACGAAGTCACTATCAGTAATAATGCCGACCAATCGACCTTTGGTGACAACAGGTAGACAGCCAACTTTATGCTTTTGCATATAGATAGCGCTCTCTTTGAGCCCCGCGATAGGCTCTGCCGTCATGATATTGGTGTGCATCATTTCGTAGAGCGGTGTGTCTAAAGTAAAAGATTGTTCAGCCTCATCTGGGTGCAAGCTCGATTCTTGAGCAGCAAGAATGTCGCGTTGAGTCACCAAGCCTTGTAAGTGGTTATTGGCATCAACAACCGGAATGTGTCGAATATCAAGCGCATCCATCATGCTTTTTGCATCACGCAAGGTGTGCGTGCGCAGTAAGGTATGAGGATTACGAGTCATCATGTCTTCAACCTTGATCATAGAGACCTCCAGCGGCATCGTCCTTCTCTTAAATATAGAGAATATTTTTCTGTATATCTGGGAGCTAACTCGTTTTTCATCAATTAAATAGCACAATGCTGATGGGCTGCGTAATCTGTGTTTTATTGGTGTTTTTATTAATTTGAATAAGTCGGTTTGTGTGCGAGTCAGTTGGCATTTTTAGTTGATATTGAATGTGTCCCCAAGGTAATCCAATGAATTGAATCGCACATTTTTATTCGCTGGATTTTCCAAGATTCTTCTCTCGAAGAAGATACGTCCAGGCTTACCAAATTGAAGACAGCAACCTAGATGAAACGAACAACGTGTAACAAACTTATTGCGCTGGCAGTGGCGGCATTCAGTGTGCCATCAACACAGGCGATTGTGTTAGGAGATGAACAAACCGATCCTGTTGACCGCGTTACTTTGCGAGCAAGTAATATGGCAGAGTTTCCGCTGTGTGGGGGAACGATGCTGACAGAGCAATGGGTACTGACTGCGGCGCACTGTGTGGTGATGGGACAAGGAACCAATGAAGCAACCTACTATGTGACCCCGCCGGGTGAGCTGTCGGTGAATGCGAATGTGTATGAACTTAATTCTGCAGGGCTTGATAACTTCTATCCGGTGTCTCACGTTGTGGTTCATCCGGATTACACTCGGATTTCAAAAGCTGAGACCGACAGTAATGGCAACGTGAAACCTATCCAAACCGGTTTAGATTCAGACATCGCGTTGCTGTATCTCACGCGCCCAGTGGCAAACGCGAGCTTTGCTGACCTAGCGAGTAAAGTTGACATGGAGAGTATCGAAGCACGTTTGGTGGCGGATTGGAATGATAATTACCTGACCAATCAACGTGTCGAAAATGTGCAAGTGTTTGGATGGGGGACTACTCAGCCGGATGCTTCTGAACCTTCTAATACGCTCAAAACCACCATTAGCACATTTTTACCCATCGACAAATGTTATGAGCGTTTAGAAATTGGCAGCAGTTTTCCGGGGATCATTGATTCAAGAGACAACCAAACCAAAATTTGTACGCTACCAACACAAAACCATGTATTGGAGCCAGATAGCCATACTCAATATGGCAACTCTGCATGTAAAGGTGACAGTGGTGGCCCGTTGGTCGATGTGGCGACCGGCAAACAAATTGGTATTGTTAGTGGCGGCCCCCTTATTCTACCAACGTGTGGCTCTTTGACGATCCCAAGTTTCTACACCAAGGTGAGCCACTATTACGACTGGGTACAGTCTTACATCACTGCCGATGCGCCACCAAGTCGTTACATCATTGCGCCGAATTTTATCAAAAGTGCTAACAATGAAAGTGGTGACAATAAAGAGTGTCACGATGGCATTGCGACCAATAACTGTGATTTCAAAGGCTCAGATGATGAAGGTGGCAGTCTAGGGTTTTGGTTATTGGGTTTATTCGTGCCGTTATTCTTGTGGCGAAAGCGTGAGGTTTGATAGGGCGATTGGAATGCCAAACTAATAAGCAGCGGTATACGCTGCTTTGCTTTTTTCATGTTCTCTCTTTTGGGCTCAAATTAAAAATAGTGCCAAGTAATCGAGGCTTTTCACGTTTTATTACACTCTTCACCATGGCTTTTACTGCTATATTCTGGTGATTTGCTTGCTATTGCAGCATGTAAACATATACTAGTCTGCTGCGAAAAACTCGTCGCAATTTTATCGTCGCCTAGACGTGATTTGACCAATAGATAAGACAAGTAACATGCAAGTATCAGATTTCCATTTCGACCTTCCAGATGAACTCATCGCTCGCTACCCTCAACCAGAGCGTACCGCTAGCCGACTGCTGCAAATGGACGGCAATACCGGAGAGCTCATTGATGGCACATTTACTGATGTATTGGGCCAAGTGCAACCCGGTGACTTAGTGGTGTTTAATAATACTCGTGTTATTCCTGCTCGTCTTTTTGGCCGCAAGGAATCGGGCGGTAAATTAGAAGTGCTGGTGGAGCGCATGTTGGATGAGAAAAGCATCCTAGCGCACGTTCGTTGCTCTAAATCACCAAAACCAGGTACAACCATTATTGTTGGCGAGAATGATGAATATTCAGCAGAAATGGTTGCACGCCATGATGCTTTATTTGAACTGAAATTTAGTTCTGATAAGACGGTACTAGAAATTCTGGAAGAAATCGGCCATATGCCGCTTCCTCCTTACATCGACCGTCCAGACGAAGATGCAGATAAAGAGCGTTACCAAACGGTATATAATCAAAAGCCAGGTGCGGTTGCGGCACCGACGGCGGGCCTTCACTTTGATGATGTTCTCTTGGAGAAAATCAAAGCGAAAGGTGCAGAGTTTGCTTACGTTACTTTGCACGTTGGGGCGGGTACATTCCAGCCAGTAAAAGTGGAAAATATCAACGATCACCACATGCATGCCGAGTACGTAGAAGTACCACAAGAAGTCGTCGAAGCAATTAAAGCGACGAAAGCGCGTGGCGGACGAATTATTGCTGTTGGTACCACATCTGTGCGTTCACTTGAAAGTGCAGCGCAAGACGCATTGCAAAAAGGGACTGAGCTGGCCCCATTCTTTGGCGATACAGAAATCTTTATTTTCCCTGGTTACGAATATCAGTTGGTGGATTGCTTGATCACAAACTTCCACTTGCCTGAATCAACACTGATCATGTTGGTGAGTGCATTTGCTGGATACGAGAACACCATGAATGCTTACAAACATGCGGTGGAAAACAAATACCGTTTCTTCTCGTATGGCGATTCAATGTTCATCAAGAAGAAAACGGCGTAGTTAAAAATAGATTTACGAGTGCTAGCAGTAAGCTAGGAAATAAAGCATCCATTGCTTTGTCTCTCGCAAGGAAAAGCGACCGCTCCTTAAAGTAGGGTAGAGCCCTAAACACTCAGTCAGACTGTTTCTCTGACACCCGGAGGCATCGTGAAATTAAAATTCGATCTTAAGAAGAAAAACGGCAATGCACGTCGTGGTCAACTGACTTTCGAACGCGGCACTGTTCAAACTCCTGCGTTCATGCCAGTAGGTACTTACGGTACCGTTAAAGGTATGACACCAGAAGAAGTAAAAGGTACTGGTGCAGAAATTCTGCTAGGTAATACGTTCCACCTGTGGCTACGTCCTGGTCAAGAAGTGATGAAAATGCACGGTGACCTGCACGATTTTATGAACTGGCACGGTCCTATTCTTACTGATTCAGGCGGCTTCCAAGTATTCAGCCTTGGTAAGATGCGTACGATCACTGAAGAGGGTGTTCACTTTCGTAACCCAGTAAACGGTGACAAGATTTTCATGGACGCAGAAAAGTCGATGGAAATTCAAAAAGACCTGGGCTCTGACATCGTTATGATTTTTGACGAGTGTACGCCTTACCCAGCGACACACGATGAAGCGAAGAAATCGATGGAAATGTCATTACGCTGGGCACAGCGTTCACGTGACCATTTCGAGAAGCTAGAAAACCCGAACAACCTATTTGGTATTGTTCAAGGTGGTGTTTACGAAGATTTACGTGATGTGTCGGTAAAAGGTCTAACGGAAATCGGTTTTGACGGTTACGCGGTTGGTGGTTTGGCAGTAGGTGAGCCTAAAGAAGACATGCACCGTATTCTTGAGCATACTTGTCCTCAACTTCCTGAAGACAAACCTCGCTACTTGATGGGCGTAGGTAAGCCAGAAGACTTGGTTGAAGGTGTTCGTCGTGGTATCGACATGTTTGACTGTGTAATGCCAACGCGTAACGCACGTAATGGTCACTTATTTGTGACTGGTGGTGTGATCAAGATCCGTAATGCGAAACATAAAACGGATACAACACCATTGGATCCGCATTGTGACTGTTACACTTGTCAAAACTACAGCAAGTCGTACCTTCACCATTTAGAGCGTTGTAATGAAATCTTAGGCGCTCGCTTGAATACAATCCATAACCTGCGTTACTACCAGCGTCTGATGGAAAGCATTCGTAAAGCAATTGATGAAGATCGCTTCGATGAATTTGTTACTGAGTTCTATGATCGTCGTGGCCGTGAAGTGCCACCACTAGCAAAAGAGCAGTAATTGAAAAACTAAAAGAATTAAAGCCTTTGGCATGTCGCCAGAGGCTTTTGCTAATAAAGTAGGCTAACGCACGTTATTTTTGAGAGAGCGATCTCTATTAGTTACTCTCAGACTTGAATCTAAAATGCGAAAGCCCAATTTGTTTGATTATCAATAAAATATAATGAGGATGTTTTAATGTTTATTTCTCAGGCTCACGCAGCAGCAGAAGGCGCGCCAGCAGGCGGTGGTTTTGAAATGCTAATCATGCTTGGCATGTTCGCAGTGATCTTTTACTTCATGATTTACCGCCCACAAGCGAAACGCGTAAAAGAACACAAAAACCTAATGGCTTCTATGGGCAAAGGCGACGAAGTTTTAACTAGCGGTGGCCTAGTGGGTAAAATCACTAAGATTGCTGAAGACAATGACTACATTTCAATTGAGCTTAACGCGAACAATGAAGTAGTAATCAAGAAAGACTTCATCACTGCAGTGCTACCAAAAGGTACGCTTAAGTCTCTATAAAACAGCTAAAGGATCCTCGCTGTGCTAAACCGTTATCCATTATGGAAGTACTTGATGGTGCTTTTTGCCATCATCACCGCTGCGTTATACGCACTTCCAAATATCTACGGTGAAGATCCGGCTATTCAAGTTACAGGGGCGCGTGGCGCCTCTGTAGATATGTCAACGCTGGATGCTGTCACTACCGCTCTTAACAAAGAGCAACTTTCTCATAAATCCATTGCTCTCGAAGATGGATCAATTCTTGTTCGTTTTAACGACACTGACACACAAATCAGTGCTCGTGATGTCATCAGCGAAGCGCTAGGCAAAGACACAATTGTTGCACTTAACCTTGCACCTTCTACACCCGATTGGCTAGAAGCGATTGGCGCGTCACCATTGAAGCTAGGTCTTGACCTTCGCGGTGGTGTTCACTTCTTAATGGAAGTGGATATGGATGCAGCGATGGAAAAGCTTGTTGGTCAACAAGAAGAAGCTTTCCGTAGCGAACTTCGTGACGCCAAGATTCGTTACCGTGCAATCCGCCCTTCTGGAAAAGAAGCGGTAGAAGTGTTGTTGCGTAACGAAGAGCAATTAGCAGAAGCGAAAGCAACGCTAGAAAAGAATCACCCGGACATGATTTTTGTCGATTCTGATTCAAATGGCCGTTACGCTCTTACTGCAACCTTTACTGAGCAACGTTTACAAGAGATCCGTAACTATGCTGTTGAGCAAAACATTACGATTTTACGTAATCGTGTCAACGAACTAGGTGTTGCGGAACCATTGGTTCAACGTCAAGGTGCTAGTCGCATTGTAGTTGAACTGCCTGGTGTTCAAGATACTGCTCGTGCAAAAGAAATTCTCGGAGCTACGGCAACGCTTGAATTCCGTGAAGTTGATGATAAAGCTGACCTATCGGCAGCGGCAAATGGTCGTGCGCCAGCAGGTAGTGAAATCAAGATGGACCGTGATGGTCGCCCAGTTGTGCTTAAGAAGCGCGTTATTCTTGGCGGTCAAAGCATCACAGATGCAAGCTCAAGTGTTGATGAATATGGTCGTCCACAAGTTAACATCTCGCTAGACAGCGAAGGTGGTAATAAGATGTCTGCGTTCTCTAAGAAGAACATTGGTAAGCTAATGGCTACCGTGTTTGCAGAATACAAAGACAGTGGCCGTCGTACGCCTGAAGGCAAAGTTATTCTGGATAAGCATGAAGAAGTCATCAACCAAGCAACGATTCAATCGGCTCTTGGTCGTAACTTCCGTATCACAGGTATCGACTCTGCTGCAGAAGCACACAACCTAGCACTTTTACTACGTGCTGGTGCGCTGATTGCACCTATCTCTATCGTTGAAGAACGTACCATTGGTCCATCAATGGGCCAGCAAAACATCGATATGGGTATCCAAGCATGTATCTGGGGTATGGTTGCCGTAATGCTATTTACGCTGCTTTACTACCGCGGCTTTGGTTTGATTGCAAACATTGCTCTAATGGCAAACTTAGTGCTTATCATTGGTGTTATGTCGATGATTCCAGGCGCTACCATGACGCTTCCAGGGATAGCCGGTATTGTGTTAACAGTCGGTATGGCGGTTGATGCGAACGTACTGATCTTCGAGCGTATCCGTGAAGAAATTCGTGATGGACGTAGTCCACAACAAGCGATTCACCAAGGTTATGCGAATGCATTCAGCACGATTGCTGATGCGAACATCACAACACTAATTACTGCAATCATTCTATTTGCGGTCGGTACAGGTGCGGTGAAAGGTTTCGCAGTTACTCTATCTATCGGTATCTTAACTTCAATGTTCACCGCCATTATTGGTACACGTTGTATCGTGAACCTGATCTACGGTGGCAAACGCGTTGATAAATTGTCGATCTAAGGCTGGGAATTAATATGTTTCAAATTCTAAAAGCAGAGAAGACGATCGGCTTTATGCGTTGGTCGAAAGTAGCATTCGTTTTTTCAATTATAATGATTGCTGCTTCTATCTTCACTTTGTCAACCAAGTGGCTTAATTGGGGTCTAGATTTCACTGGCGGTACGCTTATCGAGGTCGGTTTTGAACAGCCAGCAAACCTTGAAGAGATTCGTGCAGCACTAGATTCAAAAGGCTTTGGCGATGCGACAGTACAAAACTTCGGCAGTGCTCGTGAAGTCATGGTTCGTCTTCGTCCACGTGATGACGTTTCTGGTGAAACGCTAGGTAACCAAATCATTGGTGCTATCAAAGATGGTACTGGCGAAAGCGTAGAAATGCGTCGTATTGAGTTCGTAGGTCCCAACGTTGGTGATGAGCTAACAGAAGCTGGTGGTCTAGCGATCTTGGTATCGCTGATCTGTATCCTGCTTTATGTATCGATGCGATTTGAATGGCGTCTAGCGGCTGGTGCGGTAATGGCATTGGCTCACGATATTATTATCACGCTAGGTGTCTTCTCGTTTCTACAAATTGAAGTTGACCTGACCATCGTAGCTGCGCTACTGACGGTTGTGGGCTACTCACTCAACGATACCATCGTTGTATTTGACCGGATTCGTGAAAACTTCCGTAAGATGCGTAAGGGCGAACCTTCAGACATTATGGACGCCTCAATCACTCAAACGTTGAGCCGTACATTGATTACATCTGGTACGACGTTGTTCGTGGTAATTGCACTGTTCATGCAGGGTGGTGCTATGATTCACGGCTTTGCAACCGCACTTTTACTCGGTATCACTGTAGGTACTTACTCTTCTATCTACGTAGCATCAGCACTGGCTCTAAAACTGGGTATCCAGAAAGAGCACTTGATGCCACCTCAAGTAGAAAAAGAAGGTGCAGAGTTCGACGAAATGCCATAAGGCAGATTGAAAACCGAAAACAAAAACCGCTGAACAATCAGCGGTTTTTTTGTATCTGAATAGAGTAGTGAGCTTGTAGAGCATCTCTGTATGAAGAGCCTTCAGCTACAGCTAAGTCGATACGGAGCAGTAGATACAAAAAAGCCCAGCTCAATGAGCGGGGCTTTCTAAAGTCATCAGCGTGACGGGCTAAATATGACTTTCAAATCTTACTTAAGGATCGCGCTGTTACCGTTTTCGCGGATGTGCTTAAGGATAGATTTTACGCCACGAGCGCTTGAAGCAACGATGTTACCAGACTTCATGTAGTCAGTGCCGCCAGCAAAGTCTGTTAGGATTGCGCCAGCTTCACGAGCAATAAGCTCACCTGCTGCCATATCCCAAGGTTTTAGGCCTAGTTCGAAGTAACCATCAACACGGCCAGCAGCCACGTAACAAAGGTCTAGAGCAGCAGAGCCGCTACGACGGAAATCAGCACACTCAGTGAATAGCGCACCAACGATCTTGATGTAAGACTCAGCGTGTTGTTTCTGCTTGAATGGGAAGCCTGTTGCTAGAACAGTACCTTGAAGGTCTTTTAGTTGAGCAACACGAATACGTGCACTGTTTAGTTGAGCGCCGGCACCGCGTTGTGCAGTGAATAGCTCGTTTTGCATTGGATCGTAAACACAAGCAACTTCAGTTTTGCCCTTAATACGAACAGCGATAGAAACCGCGAAAGTTGGGTAACCTTTTACAAAGTTAGTGGTGCCATCCAGTGGGTCGATGATCCATTGTACGTCTTTATCTTTACCTTCGATAAGACCTTGTTCTTCAGCAACGATACAGTGCTCAGGGTAAGACTGCTTGATAGTATCGATGATGATGTATTCTGCTTCTTTGTCTACGTTAGTGACAAAGTCATTAGTGCCTTTAAGAGTAGATTCTACTTTATCAGTGTTTTCTAATGATTTAGCAATATGATTGCCTGCCTTTCGCGCAGCGCGAATAGCAATGTTTAGCATTGGATGCATACGAATTTCCCAACGGATGTTAAAGAACAAATGAAAGCGGCGGCGAGTATACCAGAGATAATTAAAAAGGGAAGTGGTTATTTTTTGTTCTAAATGCGGCTAGTTGAGTGTACAGAGCATACTGCGGACGAGAACAATAACCAAGAATGAGAAGAGAGGTCTGCTTGCCTCTAGGGTGTCTTAAAAAACTATGATAACATTCTGCGGTTTTAATTTAGGTAGCAAACACAGATGTTGGATCAAGTAAAAATTGTACTCGTAGGTACCTCTCATTCAGGCAATATTGGCTCAGCAGCTCGAGCAATGAAAGTGATGGGTTTAAACCAACTAGTATTAGTCGATCCACAATGTGAAGTGGATGAACAAACTCTTGCTTTAGCTGCGGGTGCTGGTGATATTGCTCAAAATGCAAAGATTGTCGGCACATTAGAAGAAGCGGTTGAAGATTGTGGCCTTGTTGTGGGTTCTAGCGCCCGCTCTCGTACATTAGAATGGCCAATGCTCGAGCCACGTGAATGCGGTGAGAAATTTGCAGTTGAAGGCCGAAAGCATCCGGTTGCGCTCGTGTTTGGCCGAGAAAGAACTGGTTTGACAAACGAAGAGCTACAAAAGTGCCACTACCATGTTTGTATTCCCGCTAATCCTGAGTACAGCTCGCTTAACCTAGCAATGGCTGTACAAACTCTCAGTTACGAAGTGCGAGTTGCACACTTGAACTTAGAGCAAAGCCAGTTTTCCCCAAATGAATCGGAAGAATACCCGCGTCATCGAGAACTCGAAATGTTCTTTGAGCATCTTGAAAAGGTGATGGTTGAGACCCAGTTTATTAACAAAGAGCAACCTGGACAGGTGATGAATAAGTTGCGCCGTTTGTTCTCTCGTGCTCGACCAGAAACCCAAGAACTTAATATTCTACGAGGCGTTTTGACTTCGATAGAAAAGAAGTTCTGAGTAAACAATAACCACTTTAGGTGTAAGGATGAATACCTGAGTAAAATGGTCAAATAAATACTTGACCAAATTACTCAGGTATGGAAAAATCTTAACCATTACAAACCATGTGGATACGGTGTGGTATGAAACTTACATCTAAAGGAAGATATGCGGTGACAGCCATGCTGGATGTGGCACTGCATTCGCAACAAAACCCTGTACCTCTGGCTGATATTTCAGAGCGTCAAGGGATCTCGCTCTCTTACTTAGAGCAGCTATTTTCAAAATTGCGTAAAGCAGGTCTCGTTGCCAGCGTTCGTGGTCCTGGTGGTGGTTACCGACTTGGTGCCGACGCTCACAGTATCGCTATTGGTACCGTGATTGCTGCCGTTGATGAGTCAGTAGATGCAACCAAATGCCAAGGTAAAGGAGATTGCCAAGGTGGAACACGTTGCCTTACTCACACGCTGTGGCGTGACCTAAGCTCTCGCATTAGTGACTTTTTGAATAACATCACTCTTGGTGAGTTGATGACAGACAATGAAGTACTCGAAATTTCTGATCGTCAGGACATTGATCTGGCGGTAACCCATGGGCTATCAAACAAAAATACAACCGCCGCGCCCATCGGTGTAAACGTCCGCTCTTAGCGGTCAGCTTTTTACATTGGAGTAGAGAATGAAACTGCCGATTTATCTTGATTATTCCGCTACATGTCCAGTTGATCCACGTGTTGCTGAAAAAATGGTTCAGTACATGACAATGGATGGCACATTTGGCAACCCAGCGTCACGTTCGCACCGTTACGGCTGGCAGGCAGAAGAAGCGGTCGATACTGCTCGTGAGCAAATTGCTGACCTTCTAAATGCAGATCCTCGCGAAATCGTATTTACATCTGGTGCGACGGAATCAGACAACCTTGCGATTAAAGGTGCAGCGCACTTTTACTCGAAGAAAGGCAAGCACGTAATCACTTGTAAAACAGAGCACAAAGCCGTTCTTGACCCATGTCGTCAACTTGAGCGTGAAGGCTTTGAAGTGACTTACCTTGAGCCAGAATCAAATGGCTTGATCGATCTAGAGAAGCTTAGAGCAGCCATGCGTGATGACACCGTGCTTGTGTCTATTATGCATGTAAATAACGAGATTGGTGTGGTTCAAGACATTACAGCGATCGGCGAACTGTGCCGTGAGCGTAAAATTGTTTTCCACGTGGACGCTGCGCAATCTGCAGGTAAATTACCAATCGACGTTCAAGAGATGAAAGTTGATCTAATTTCACTTTCTGCTCACAAAGTATACGGCCCTAAAGGTATCGGTGCACTTTACGTACGTCGTAAGCCTCGTATTCGTCTTGAAGCGCAAATGCACGGTGGCGGTCATGAGCGTGGTTTCCGCTCTGGTACACTTCCTACTCACCAAATCGTAGGTATGGGTGAAGCATTCCGCATTGCAAAAGAAGACATGCAAAAAGATTACGATCATGCTTTAGCGCTTCGTAACCGTCTTTTTGATGGCGTGAAAGACTTAGAAGCAGTGACGGTAAACGGTGACTTTGAGCAGCGTGTACCACACAACCTAAACATCAGTTTCGCATTCGTAGAAGGTGAATCACTACTAATGTCGCTTAAAGATCTAGCGGTATCTTCTGGTAGTGCTTGTACGTCTGCAAGCCTTGAGCCTTCTTACGTTCTTCGTGCCCTAGGCATGGATGACGAATTGGCTCACAGCTCGGTTCGTTTCTCGTTTGGTCGTTTCACGACTGAAGAAGAAATTGATTACGCAATTGAACAAATCCGCGTTGCAGTGACTAAGCTACGCGACATGTCTCCTCTATGGGATATGTACAAAGAAGGGATTGATTTGAGCACTGTTGAATGGGCTCACCATTAATCTCAGGGATTGAAATAGAGGATTCGAGGTAATTTATCATGGCATACAGCGAAAAAGTAATTGATCACTACGAGAACCCACGTAACGTTGGTTCATTCGATAAAGAAGATCCATCAGTAGGTAGCGGCATGGTTGGCGCTCCTGCGTGTGGTGACGTAATGAAGCTTCAAATCAAAGTGACACCTGAAGGTATCATCGAAGATGCGAAGTTCAAAACATACGGTTGTGGTAGTGCAATCGCATCAAGCTCACTAGTAACTGAGTGGGTAAAAGGTAAGTCAGTTGATGAAGCGGCAGCAATTAAAAACTCTGAGATTGCTGAAGAGCTAGAGCTTCCACCAGTGAAAGTTCACTGTTCTATTCTTGCTGAAGATGCAATCAAAGCAGCGGTTGCTGACTACAAGAAAAAACACCAAGAATAATTATTCCGTAATATAATGGGAGCTTTGACGCTCCCATTCCAATCGAAATTTAGACAGACTAAGGTGCAGTATGGCCATCACAATGACAGAATCAGCGGCAAGTCGCGTAAGAGCATTCCTAGATAACCGAGGCAAAGGTATCGGTTTACGTCTTGGAGTGAAGACGACTGGCTGTTCCGGCATGGCATACGTACTTGAGTTTGTTGATGAGCTCAATGAAGAAGACGAAGTATTTGAACTCTCTGGAGTGAAAATTATCATCGATCAAAAGAGCTTAGTGTACCTAGATGGTACTGAATTGGATTACGTGAAAGAAGGGTTGAATGAAGGTTTTGAATTCAACAACCCTAACGCGAAAAGTGAATGTGGTTGTGGTGAAAGCTTCAACGTCTAATTGATTGTCCTTCTGGGCAAACGAGTCCGGAAGGCTTTACTAGGACCCGAACTTAATGAATCACTTTGAATTATTTGGGCTACCAAGTCAGTTTACGCTGGATGGTAGCCTTCTTTCTTCTCAGTTCCGAGAACTACAAAAACGCTTCCACCCGGATAACTTTGCAACGGGCTCAGAACGTGACCGTTTGATGGCGGTGCAAAAGGCGGCGCAAATCAACGATGCCTATCAAGTTCTGAAAAATCCTATTTCTCGCGCCGAGTATATCCTCGCAGAGCAAGGTGTTGAGATCCGAGGTGAACAGCAAACAATGCAAGATCCGATGTTCTTAATGGAGCAAATGGAACTGCGCGAAGAACTGGAAGAGATTGCTGACAAGTCCGATCCTGAATCGGCGCTTTTTGACTTCGACTCTAAGGTCAGCAAAATGTACAAACAGCATCTGGCAAGCGTCGAGCAAGAGCTTGATGATGGTCTATGGGCTGAAGCCGCAGACCGAGTTCGTAAGCTAAAATTCATTGCCAAACTAAAGAACGAAATTGAGCTAGTCGAAGACAAACTCCTCGGCTAGTAAGCGTGACAAGGACCTATCATGGCACTACTTCAAATCGCAGAACCGGGCCAAAGCTCGGCACCTCATGAGCATAAGTTAGCAGCGGGTATCGACTTAGGTACTACCAACTCTTTGGTTGCTTCTGTACGTAGCGGCGATGCAACTCCACTTGCGGACGAGCAGGGCCGTACTATTTTACCTTCAGTCGTTAATTACGCTGAGGAAACGTTAACGGTCGGCCACGAAGCCAAAGCCAAAGCAGAGTTTGAACCAGAGAACACGATTATCTCTGTAAAACGTTTGATCGGTCGTTCATTAAAGGACATTCAGTCCCGTTACTCTTCACTTCCTTATCGTTTTAAAGAGAGTGAAAACGGCCTGCCAATTTTGCAAACACCTCAAGGTGACAAAAACCCGATTGAAGTATCTGCGGACATCCTAAAAGTATTGGGTAAGCGAGCTGAAGATACGTTAGGTGGTGAGTTAGCAGGTGTCGTTATTACCGTTCCTGCTTACTTTGATGACGCGCAACGTGCAGGTACAAAAGATGCGGCGAAATTAGCTGGTCTTCATGTTCTCCGTCTACTTAACGAACCAACCGCTGCGGCAATTGCTTATGGCCTAGACTCAGGTCAAGAAGGTGTGATTGCGGTTTACGATCTAGGTGGCGGTACTTTTGATATCTCTATCCTACGTTTATCGAAAGGCGTATTTGAAGTATTAGCAACAGGTGGCGACTCTGCATTAGGCGGTGACGACTTCGACCATTTATTTGCCGATTATTTAATGGAGCAAGCGGGTCTAGAAGCGCCGCTTTCTGCAGAAAAGAACCGTACACTGTTGAACATTGCTACTGAAGCTAAGATTGCTTTCTCTGAGCAAGACAGTGTTGACGTTGACGTTTTTGGTTGGAAAGGCACCGTGACTCGCGAGCAGTTCGAAGATCTGATTCGTCCGCTAGTGAAGAAAACACTGATGTCTTGTCGTCGCGCATTAAAAGATGCGGATGTCGACGCAGATGAAGTACTCGAGGTCGTCATGGTTGGTGGCTCAACCCGTACATTGCTGGTTCGTGAAATGGTAGGCGAGTTTTTTGGTCGCACACCCCTGACAAGCATTAACCCTGATGAAGTTGTTGCAATCGGCGCGGGTATCCAAGCAGACATTCTCGCGGGTAACAAGCCTGACTCTGAAATGTTGCTTCTTGATGTGATTCCACTGTCGCTCGGTATTGAAACCATGGGTGGTTTGGTCGAGAAGATCATCCCCCGCAACACTACGATTCCCGTTGCGCGTGCGCAAGAATTTACCACATTCAAAGATGGCCAAACGGCGATGAGTGTTCATGTGGTACAAGGTGAACGTGAAATGGTTGATGACTGTCGTTCACTTGCTCGCTTCTCGTTAAAAGGTATTCCTCCGATGGCAGCGGGTGCGGCACATATTCGCGTGACTTACCAAGTTGACGCTGATGGCCTTCTTTCTGTTACGGCAATGGAGAAGAGCACTGGTGTTCAATCAGAGATTCAAGTAAAACCTTCTTACGGCTTAAGTGACAATGAAGTGGCGGATATGTTGCGTGATTCAATGACGCACGCAAAAGAAGACATGCAAGCTCGTGCCTTAGCTGAGCAGCGTGTTGAAGCCGACCGAGTGATAGAAGGTTTGATTGCAGCGATGCAAGCTGATGGTGATGACTTACTATCAGAACAAGAGAAACAAAACTTGATTAAAGCCATCGAAGCCTTGATTGAGCTGCGTAATGGTGATGATGCAGATGCGATAGAGCAAGGCATTAAAGATACCGATAAAGCGAGCCAAGATTTCGCATCACGCCGTATGGATAAATCGATTCGAGCTGCGTTGTCAGGTCAATCAGTAGACGATATATAAGAGATAAGTAGTTATGCCTAAGATTATTGTATTACCACACGACGATTTGTGCCCAGAAGGTGCAGTGTTGGAAGCAAACTCTGGTGACACCGTTCTAGACGTAGCGCTAAAAAACGGTATCGGTATTGAACATGCGTGTGAGAAGTCATGTGCGTGTACTACCTGCCACGTAATCATCCGTGAAGGTTTTGATTCACTAGAAGAAAGTGAAGAACTAGAAGACGACATGCTAGATAAAGCGTGGGGTCTAGAGCCTGAGTCACGCCTAGGGTGTCAGGCGAGAATTGCTGATGAAGACTTGGTGGTAGAAATTCCTAAATACACACTAAACCACGCTTCAGAAGATCACTAAAACTATCTTCCCAATATAGGGAAGAAGCAAAAGGAAGATGAGCAATGAAATGGACAGATTCTCGCGATATCGCGATTGAACTTTGTGACAAGTTTCCAGATGTCGATCCAAAAACAGTGCGTTTTACCGATCTTCATCAATGGATCATGGAGTTAGATGAGTTTGACGATGAGCCAAACCGTTCTAATGAAAAGATTCTAGAAGCCGTTATCATGTGCTGGATGGACGAAGCGGACTAAGTCTGTAAAACACAGCCTAGTTAACAATTCTTACTAAAAAAAGCGGACCTTTAGGTCCGTTTTTTTATCCAATTGACATTTTTGCCCTACATAATGCTAACATCCGTGAGTTATTAAAAAGAAGCAGCGTAGGCAACGCTGCTATAAGACAAGGAGAAACCATGTCTACACAGATGTCTGTATTTTTAAGTCAAGAGTCGGCAGCACCACATTGGGGTGAAAAAGCACTGCTTTCATTCGCTGAAAACGGCGCAACTATTCACTTAGGTGAAGGTCATGATCTCGGCGCAATTCAACGTGCAGCTCGTCAGCTAGATGGCCAAGGAATTCGTTCTATTTTTCTTTCTGGTGATAACTGGGATCTAGAGAGCGTATGGGCTTTCCACCAAGGGTTCCGTAACCCTAAAAAACATGGCTCAGTTGAGTGGGCAGCATTGTCTGATGAAGATCAAGCAGAGCTTCAAGCTCGTATTACTTCGACTGATTTTACCCGCGATATTATCAACAAAACGGCAGAAGAAGTTGCTCCTCGTCAGCTAGCGACAATGGCTGCTGAATTCATTAAATCTGTTGCGCCGAAAGGCACTGTGACAGCACGTATCGTCAAAGACAAAGACTTGTTGGCAGAAGGTTGGGAAGGTATTTACGCAGTAGGCCGTGGTTCTGAGCGTACTTCTGCGATGCTTCAGTTAGACTACAACCCAACTGGTGACGAAAACGCACCTGTATTCGCATGTCTTGTGGGTAAAGGCATCACCTTTGATTCCGGTGGTTACAGCTTGAAGCCTTCTACCTTCATGAGTGCAATGAAAGCAGATATGGGTGGCTCGGGTACTATCACTGGTGGCCTAGGATTAGCTATCTTGCGCGGTTTAAACAAGCGCGTAAAACTGATCTTGTGTTGTGCTGAGAACATGGTTTCTGGCCGTGCCCTTAAGCTTGGCGACATCATCACTTACAAAAACGGCAAAACCGTTGAGATTATGAATACCGACGCGGAAGGTCGCTTGGTGCTTGCAGACGGTCTTATCTACGCCAGTGAGCAAAAGCCTGAGTTAATTATTGACTGCGCGACGCTAACAGGCGCAGCGAAGAATGCGTTAGGTAACGATTACCATGCGCTAATGAGCTTTGATGATGAGCTATCGCATCAAGCCCTCACGGCGGCAAACCAGGAAAAAGAAGGCTTGTGGCCGCTACCACTTGCTGATTTCCATCGAGAAATGTTGCCATCTAATTTTGCCGATTTATCGAATATCAGCTCTGGTGATTATTCTCCAGGTGCAAGTACTGCTGCTGCATTCTTGTCTTACTTCGTTGAGGACTACAAGAAAGGCTGGTTACATTTCGACTGTGCGGGTACGTATCGTAAAGCCGCTTCTGATAAATGGGCTGCGGGAGCAACGGGGATGGGTGTTCGTACACTTGCTCGTTTCCTCAATGAGCAAGCTGGAAAATAAGATTGATTGCAGCACTCTCTTGTTTGAGTGCTGCTCTTACCCAGTAAGTCACTTTAAAAGCACAACTATTATTACAAGTACAGAAAGGAAATTTTATGGCTCTAGAAAGAACATTTTCAATCATTAAGCCTGATGCTGTAGAGCGAAACCTAATTGGTGAAATCTACAATCGTATTGAAAAGGCTGGCCTACGTATCATCGCTGCCAAAATGGTTCACCTGACAGAAGATCAGGCAAGCGGCTTTTATGCAGAGCATGAAGGTAAAGAGTTTTTCCCTCCTCTAAAAGAGTTCATGACATCTGGTCCTATTATGGTTCAGGTATTGGAAGGCGAAAATGCGATTGCACGTTACCGCGAGCTAATGGGTAAAACCAACCCAGAGGACGCGGCATGTGGCACTTTGCGTGCTGATTACGCACTCAGCATGCGTCACAATTCAGTTCATGGTTCAGATAGCCCTGAGTCTGCCGCTCGTGAAATTGAGTTTTTCTTCCCTGAATCAGAAGTTTTCTCTCGCTAACTCGTTCATGCATCACTTTTGCGTGATGATCTAGTTCGTAATAACCTCGGATTTGTCCGAGGTTTTTTATTCCGCGTTCTCCATTTCCCCGGCGAGTTCATTCGTAATTATTCGCGAAGACGTTGGCTAATTTGAGCATCTTACAGGGGGGAAAGCTTAGTTAAGTGTGTTTGTTCTCACTGTTTTCTCTGTATCACTTCTACGCTTTTGCTGTCGGTTGTCTAATCATTATTCTCACCGTAAAGTCTGATTAAAATTTAAACGTTTTTATTTTAATGCCTTAGCAAACTCAGGGTCTTACACCCCTTGTTGTAGCTGAATAAAGGCTGTACAATTCGCGCCCTTATTCTTGTTTCAGTCATTGAGAGGCAACATGACCACTGAAAAAATCAATCTACTCGACTTTGATCGCAAAGGCATGCGTCAGTTTTTCGCGGAAGAACTTGGCGAGAAAGCGTTTCGTGCCGATCAGGTTATGAAGTGGATCTACCATTTCGGTGTAGATGACTTCGAAAAAATGACAAACATCAACAAGAAGCTGCGCGAAAAGCTTTTACACAAGTGTGAAATTAAAGCACCAACTGTAGCAGAAGCTCAGCATTCTTCAGACGGCACGATCAAGTGGGCAATGAAGGTTGGTGATCAGGATGTAGAAACGGTTTACATTCCAGAAGATGATCGCGCAACGCTTTGTGTATCTTCTCAAGTAGGTTGTGCATTGGAATGTAAGTTCTGCTCAACAGCACAGCAGGGCTTTAACCGTAACTTGAAAGTTTCAGAGATCATCGGTCAGGTGTGGCGTGCTGCACGTGAAATTGGTCTTGAGAAAGAAACAGGCCGTCGCCCAATTACGAACGTCGTGATGATGGGCATGGGTGAGCCGCTTCTTAATATGAAGAACTTGATTCCTGCATTGGAGTTAATGTTGGATGACCTTGGCTTTGGTTTGTCGAAGCGTCGCGTAACCGTATCAACATCAGGTGTGGTTTCTGGTCTTGATCAGATGACGGGCAAAATCGACGTTGCGTTGGCGATCTCTCTTCATGCGCCAAACGATAAGCTGCGTAGTGAAATCATGCCAATTAACGATCGTTGGGATATTCAAGATTTCCTAGCATCCGTTCGTCGTTACATTGCTTCATCGAATGCAAACCGTGGCAAGGTAACAGTCGAGTACGTGTTGCTTGATCATGTGAACGATGACATGGACCATGCTCGTGAACTGGCTGAGCTGATGAAAGACACACCATGTAAGATTAACTTGATTCCGTTTAACCCGTACCCAGGTTCACCTTACAAGAAACCAAGTAACTCACGTATTGATCGCTTCCAAAAAACATTGATGCAATACGAGCACACAGTTACGGTTCGTAAAACACGTGGTGATGACATTGATGCCGCATGTGGTCAGTTGGTCGGTGATGTAATTGACCGAACTAAACGTACGGCAATGCTGAAAGCGTCACGCGGTGCCGATACCATTGAAGTGAAAGCTGTATAAACGACCGGAATTCAAAAATAGCCAGAGCCATTCGCTCTGGCTATTTTGTTTATTGTTTAGGACATTTTCGCCAAGATTTGGGACTATCACTCTTCAACCTAAGGTTATTTGGGTATAATTTCGAATTCCTTTGTCAAAGTTTGGACAAAAGCTTGAGCTATCTGTTAGTTTGAGTGTAAAGAGTTTTTGTCTTCGTTGCGCATTCGCTTATCATGATATGTAACACTAACGATGACACCGATAATTCTCAGCACTTTCTCACATACGTTTTGCTGATTTTTGCAAAACGGGTATTCGCACTCAGATCGCTGAGAGTTTCTTAAAATTATTATTTTTGGTTAACGCGTTTAGGCTAGCTATCTTTAAAGCGGCTTAAGAACAATAACGAAAATACATGACCACGTTAGCCACTAAAACAGATTAAATACCGCCATTATGACAGAACACGAAAATACGAATGAAGTGCCACTCTCTATTGAAGCTGGCACATTACTGAAAAACAAACGTGAATCCTTGGGAATGAGCCAAAAGCAAGTTGCCGATCGCCTGAGGCTTCGCATTTCTGTGATTGAAGATATTGAAAATAACCGATTTGAATCTCAACAAGTCGCGACATTTACGCGTGGTTACTTACGCTCTTACGCTAAATTCGTAGGTCTTGATGAGAAGGTGGTTTTGACGGCGTTAGAGCAGACTGCAGATGCTCAGCCTCAAGAGCAAGAAATTGAAATGCAAAGCTTCTCTCGTAAAACAAAAGACGAGAAGCACAATAGCCGTATTATGCTCCTTACTTGGGTTATCGGGCTGGTCATTATTGGCATCTCAGCGGCATGGTGGTGGCAAAACCAACAAGAGAATAGCCTAACTAAGGAAGTAACGGATTCAAGTGTTGAAGCGCCGCAGCCCACTGCTCAAGAATTAGCTGATATCGATTTGATGACGGCTGAAGAGTTAATCGCAAGCACTCCTGAAGAAGTTGCTTCAACTAATGAAGGCGTTGCTGAATCGACTGAAGCATCCGTAGAGCAAGGGGCGGATCCTTTGCTGACTGAAACTGAAAATACAACAAGCGTAGATTCTGAAGAACCTGTTGCCGTGATTGAAGCGGCGGAAGAGGAACAGCCTGCGCCAGTAGTACCTGAAGGCATGACACTTCTTACTATGAAGTTTAAAGCGGACTGTTGGATTCAAGTAAAAGACACCAATGGTAAAACGCTGGTAAGTGGTACTCATAAGCCAGGACAAGATGTAGAACTTACCGGAAAAGCGCCATTTAAAGTGATATTAGGCGCACCGGAAGGGGTTACAATGACATTTGCAAGTGAACCTGTCGACCTTTCTGGGTATACTTCAGGCAAAGTAGCTAGATTCACTCTACCGTTATAAAAAATTATGCAACACGAATCTCCAATTATTCGTCGTAAATCGACGCGTATTTATGTGGGTGATGTGCCAATTGGTGATGGTGCGCCAATTGCAGTACAGTCAATGACTAACACTCGCACGACTGACGTAGAAGCGACAGTCGCTCAAATCCGAGCACTAGAAAAAGTCGGCGCAGATATCGTTCGAGTTTCTGTGCCTACGATGGACGCAGCAGAAGCTTTCAAACTGATTAAACAGCAAGTTTCTGTACCATTAGTGGCTGATATTCATTTCGACTATCGTATCGCGCTGAAAGTTGCGGAGTACGGAGTTGACTGTTTACGTATCAACCCAGGTAACATCGGCAATGAAGAGCGCATTCGCGCTGTTGTTGATTGCGCTCGCGATAAAAATATCCCGATCCGTATTGGTGTCAATGGTGGATCTTTGGAAAAAGATCTACAGATGAAATACGGTGAGCCTACGCCAGAAGCCTTGGTTGAATCGGCGATGCGTCACGTAGATCATCTCGATCGTCTTAACTTTGACCAATTTAAAGTTAGCGTGAAAGCTTCAGACGTTTTTCTTGCGGTGGATTCATATCGTCTGCTGGCGAAGAAAATCGATCAGCCTCTTCATTTAGGTATCACAGAGGCGGGTGGTGCTCGAGCTGGCGCTGTTAAGTCATCTGTTGGCTTAGGTATGCTGTTATCTGAAGGAATAGGCGATACGCTGCGTATCTCTTTGGCTGCCGATCCAGTTGAAGAAATCAAAGTCGGTTTCGACATCCTTAAATCTCTGCGCATTCGCTCTCGAGGCATCAACTTTATTGCGTGCCCAAGCTGCTCACGCCAAGAATTCGATGTGATTGGTACGGTGAATGCACTGGAGCAACGTTTAGAAGACATCATCACTCCAATGGATGTGTCTATCATCGGTTGTGTGGTAAACGGCCCTGGTGAAGCAGAAGTTTCTCACTTAGGTCTAGCAGGTAGTAACAAGAAGAGCGCATTCTACGAAGATGGTAAACGCCAGAAAGAGCGCTTTAATAACGATGACCTTGTGAATAAGCTAGAAGCTAAGATCCGTGCGAAAGCAGCTATGATGAATGGCGAAAACCGCATCGAAGTTAAAGTACAAGATTAATCTCAACGAGAATTACGGTAAGTATTGTGGCAAAAACAATTCAAGCAATTCGAGGCATGAACGATTGCCTCCCAACTCAGTCGCCACTGTGGCAAAAACTAGAAAACACAGTGAAAAATGTAATTAGCGCATACGGTTATAACGAAGTGCGCATGCCAATCGTTGAGGAAACAAACCTATTCAGCCGCGCTGTTGGTGAAGAGACAGACGTCGTTTCAAAAGAAATGTACACTTTTGATGACCGTAACGGCGACAGCCTAACACTTCGCCCAGAAGGTACGGCGGGTTGTGTACGTTCATGTATCCAAAACAGCCTGATCAACCGTGATGAACAGCGTCTGTGGTACATGGGGCCTATGTTCCGCCATGAACGTCCGCAGAAAGGTCGTTACCGTCAATTCCACCAGTGTGGTGTTGAGGTGTTTGGTCTAAATGGTCCAGATGTTGATGCAGAGCTTATCATGATGACGGCGCGTTTATGGCGTGAGCTAGGTATCAATGAACATGTCCGTCTTGAGCTGAACTCTATCGGTTCTCAAGAAGACCGCGCAGACTACCGTACTGCACTGGTTGCATTCCTTGAGCAACATATTGATGTGCTAGACGAAGATTGTAAGCGTCGCATGCACACGAACCCACTGCGTGTTCTGGATACGAAGAACCCAGATGTTCAAGCTATTTTAGGTGATGCACCTCGCCTTTCAGATTACTTGGGTGAAGAATCTAAAGCACACTTCGTAGGTCTATGTGAACTTTTAGACGCTGCAGGTATCAAATACACAGTTAACGAACGTCTAGTTCGTGGTCTGGATTACTACAATCGCACGGTATTTGAGTGGATCACTGAGAGCCTAGGTGCTCAAGGCACTGTATGTGGCGGTGGTCGTTACGATGGCCTTGTAGAGCAATTAGGTGGTAAACCAACACCAGCGGTTGGCTTTGCAATGGGCCTAGAGCGTCTAGTACTGATGCTAGAAACGTTGGAACTGACAGACGTTCGTCGCAGTGTTGACGTGTACGTAGTCACTGCGGGTGAAGGCACCATGATGGCAGGAATGAAGCTAGCAGAACAGCTTCGCGAGTCTGTTCCAGGCGTTCGTGTGATGAATCACTTCGGTGGCGGTAACTTCAAGAAACAGTTTAAACGCGCAGACAAAGTTGGTGCTGTTGTAGCATTGGTTCTGGGCGAAAACGAAGTTGCGGATAATACCGTAGTACTGAAAGACTTAGCTGGTGGTGAGCAAGAGACTTACAACCAAGCAGAAGTTGCAGAAAAGATCGCAGCACTGATTTAAGTCTTTTAGTAATCTAACAAAATTACATCCTAGTTCGTAAGCTAAGGCTCCCAAATGTGGAGCCTTTAAACGAAATAGGAACAATGGCAGCTAAGCTACCATTTACATGTTTTAAGAGGACAGGAAGTGGAACTTTACGATACTGAAGAACAACAAGTTGAAGCCATTAAAGACTGGTGGAAGGAAAACGGCAAAGCCGTCATCATCGGTGCGGTTGTTGGTTTAGGTGGTCTATTTGGCTGGCGTTACTACCAGGATTCTGTGATTCAGGCGAGTGAAGCAGCTTCTCAAAGCTACACGACAGCAATGAATGCTTTGCAAGACAAAGGCACTGATGCTCAAGCTGACGTGAAAGCTTTCATTGAGTCAAATGAAGTAAAAGAATATTCAGTATTGGCTGCACTACAACTTGCTAAAGCACAAGTTGAAGCTCAAGACCTTTCTGCTGCATTGGAGCAACTGAAGTGGGCGCAAAGCAACACTCAAGATGCTGCGTTGTTACCATTGATTAGTTACCGCATTGCGCGTATTGAGACGGAAATGGGTAACTTCGACGCTGCAACGGCAGAGCTAAGTAACGTCACTGATACAGCATGGACAGGTCGTATTGCTGAACTTCGTGGCGATATTGCGATTCGCCAAGGTGACAAAGATGCTGCGTACGCTGCGTATACTGAAGCTCAGCAAGCGGCAGATGCAAGCCCGACACTACAAATGAAATTGGACGATCTGGCGAAATAAGGACCGCATTGGATGAAAAGAGTCTTTAAGAAAGCCTTGCTAGGGGCGTTAACAATGGGAGTACTTGCCGGTTGTGCAGGTGAGAAAGACACCATTGTAATGGCGCCACTACCTCAGGTAGACAGTCAGTTTACAACCAGTAGTGAGTGGAGCACATCGGTTGGCGATGGTGTTGGTCATTACTTTTCAAAACTATCCCCTGTATTTGCGAATGATACATTGTTCGTGGCAAGTCGTGATGGCTTAGTAAAAGCGCTGGATCCTGAGAATGGTAAACAACGTTGGCAAACGGACCTAGAAGAAGATGTCATTGCTCGTCTCTCTGGTGGTATCACAGCGGCATACGGAAACCTTTACATTGGCTCTGAGAATGGTGAAGTCATCTCTCTTGACCAAGAAACAGGTGAAATTGTTTGGCGTGTAAAAGTTGGTGGTGAGGTACTGGCGAAGCCAGTTGCAGATTCAGGCCTTATTATCATCAATACTAGCCGAGGCATGTTGATTGCCCTTAATGAGAGTACAGGTGAGCAACGCTGGGCATTGAGTACAGAAGTGCCGAACTTAACTTTACGTGGCGACAGTACTCCGACTGCAATTGGCGGCGGTGTGTTTTGGGGAACGGCAAATGGCCGACTCGCAGCTGCTATCGTTGAGCGTGGTCAGTTGATTTGGCAACAGCCTGTTGGTACGCCAAAAGGCGCGACAGAAATTGATCGTTTGGTTGACGTTGATTCATCGCCAATTGTGCTAGGCGGTACTCTTTTCACCATTGGATACAATGGTCAACTTATCGCCATTGACTTGCGTTCAGCGAACCCGATTTGGAAGCGTAATTACTCATCTGCGACAGACATTTCTACAGATGGTAGTCGCATCTTTGTGATAACGGAAAAAGATCATGTTGTTGCCGTTGATTCACGAAGCGGGACTGAGTTGTGGGAAAACAGCTTGCTTGAGCACCGACAACTTACAGCGCCAGTTATTGTTGGCAATTATCTCGTTGTCGGTGACACGCTTGGTTACCTTCACTGGATGGATCGTTCAACGGGCGAATTTGTTGCGCAGCAGTTTGTCGATGATAGTGGCTTGGCAGTTGGCCCGACGTTATTGTCGGATGGTTATGTGATTACAACTCGCAACGGCGATGTAAAGAAACTAACCATTAACGAATAATATCGTGATATAATTCACATTCGGCTCCTGGCTGGTGACAGCTAGGAGCCGTTTTGTTGTTTGAATTTATTAACCCTGACGTGGTTATAGGTAAAAAGCTGGTTTGATTTGGCATCGAGCAAGTCGTTACCTATAACTACAGAAGAAAGATTATTGTAGAGGTTGTTATGGTACCTGTTGTAGCTCTAGTAGGGCGTCCGAACGTAGGTAAATCTACACTATTTAACCGATTGACTCGCACTCGTGACGCGTTGGTTGCGGACTTTCCAGGCCTAACGCGAGACCGTAAATATGGCCAGGCGAGACTTGGTGAAGAGCACGAATTCATTGTGATTGATACTGGTGGTATCGATGGCACAGAAGAAGGCGTGGAAACAAAGATGGCAGAACAGTCATTAGCCGCGATTGATGAGGCTGATGTTGTATTGTTCCTTGTTGACGGTCGTGCTGGTCTGACACCTTCAGATGAAGCAATTGCGGCGCATCTGCGTAAAATTGAAAAGCCAGCGATGCTGGTAGTAAACAAAATCGATGGTATTGATGCCGATGCGGCGTGTGCTGACTTTTGGCAGCTCGGCGTGGATGATATGTACCAGATTGCGGCTGCTCATGGCCGTGGTGTGACCGCTTTGCTTGAGCGTGCTTTATCTCCATTCTTTGATGATCTACTAACAAGTGAATCTGAAGAAGGTGAGATTGAAGACCTGACTGGATTCGAAGACGAAGAGCCTCTTGTTGAAGATTACACTGAAGAAGACGCAGAAGCTGAATTCAAACGCCTTCAAGAGCAGCCGATTAAGTTGGCGATCATCGGTCGTCCTAACGTAGGCAAATCGACACTGACTAACCGTATTCTGGGTGAAGAACGTGTGGTTGTATACGATATGCCTGGTACAACGCGCGATTCTATCTACATCCCGATGGAGCGTGATGGACGCGAATACGTACTAATTGACACCGCAGGTGTTCGTCGTCGTGGTCGTATCAATGAAACGGTTGAAAAGTTCTCTGTTGTTAAGACGCTGAAAGCGGTAGAAGATGCAAACGTCGTTCTACTGGTGATTGATGCTCGTGAAAATATTTCAGACCAAGACCTAAGCTTGCTTGGTTTTGCACTGAATGCTGGCCGCTCAATTGTCATCGCCGTTAACAAGTGGGATGGTCTAGACAGTGACGTGAAAGAAAGCGTGAAGAAAGAACTGGACCGCCGTCTAGGATTCGTCGACTTCGCGCGTATCCACTTTATCTCTGCGCTGCACGGTACTGGCGTTGGTCACTTGTTTGAATCTATCCAAGAAGCATATAACTCGGCGACAACGCGTGTGGGTACGTCAGTACTGACGCGTATCATGAAGATGGCTGTGGATGATCACCAACCGCCAATGGTTCGTGGTCGTCGTATCAAACTCAAATACGCACACGCAGGTGGTTACAACCCACCGATCGTTGTTATCCACGGTAACATGGTTCGTGAATTGCCAGATTCGTATAAACGTTATCTGATGAACTACTTCCGTAAGTCTCTGGAAATTATGGGAACACCGATTCGCATTAACTTCCACAACAGTGATAACCCATACGAGAACCGTACGAATAAGCTTACGCTATCACAAGAGCGTAAACGTAAGCGTATGATGTCGATGGTGAAAAACCGCAATAAATAATGAAATTCGAATACCCAAGTTTCTACTTGGGTATTTTTTTATCAAAAGTAATCGTAAAAATGACTATCACAGCAACAAAGACTCGTTTTTGTCATCAAACATGGCAATTAGAAGCACAAATACAGCTCGTTCAATATACGGAAGAAGTGACTTACGTTATTACAGATGTCACGCCGTTCCATCCCGTTAGTCACATATGGCCGGATCACCCTGCAGACAAAGGAACGTTGAAGGTGAATGGGGCTGAGCATGACGTAGTAGATTGCCAAGTTGGGGCAGTGGAGCAGGAAAGTGGTGCTCTGTATGTGGGTAGTGACATCCCTGTAAAGCGTGATGCTGAAGGTTGGGTGTTTGTCGTCGTGCATGTTTTATCACGTACGGAATCACTTGTTACTGATGATTTGGTGACATTGGCGGTAGATAAGGATTACCAACGCGCTTTGAGTCGAGGCCACACTGCAGGACACTTAGCGTATTTGGCGTTGAATAAAGTACTAGCGGAAGACTATTGGCGAAAAGACGCAGACCGCAAAGACCCACATGGTTATTATGACTTTAATAGCTATGCACAAGTTACGAGTTATGTTACTCCAGACAAGTGCCTCGATACGTACCGTTTAGGCAAAACACTCCGTAAAAGAGGATTAAACAGTGCAGATATGCTGAATGACCTCCAGGCGATTGCAAAAAAAGTGAATAGCCAACTTGTGGAATGGCTTCGACGAGATGCGATGATCACCATGGAATGCCACGGTGACAGATTAACGGATTCTCGCTATTGGAAGTGCGATTTAGGGGAAGGTCAATTAGCGGTAATCCCTTGTGGTGGAACGCATGCGAGCCATTTAAATGAGTTTGCTTTTATCCAAGTTAAACTCGTTGAGCTCGACGCTCAAACTATCGAAATGCACACCAATGTAAACACTGCTTTCTGAATAAGATCTTTTTATTAAATTCTAATTTTACGTTTAATTAAATTGCTATAAGGTTTTTTATTCTGCCTTAAATTGGAATGCAGAATATGTAACTTATGCTTTCGGTGTGTGGTTATATAAATATTCTTTTAAGGGGTGATCGCTGATCAAGGAGTAAATATCAGACGATCAGTATAAGATCCTACGTATCAAGTATGGTTATCGCCTCGTGAAACTTGTTAGGGCGGTGATGAAGATCAACATACTTGTTCGTTATTTTGAGTAGCATGCGTTACTCGAAATTGCTTAGTTTAGAGAGAGGAACGGGATATGCAGCAGAACATTTGCCCGACTTGCAATGTCGAACTGGAATGGACAGGACAATACCATTGTGAACAGTGTGAATCGGATTTTAAAAAAGTAGGTTTTTGCCCTGATTGTGAGGCGGAGCTGGAGAAGCTGCAAGCATGCGGTGCTGCGAGTTACTTTTGCAATGTGTGTAATGAACTCAAGTCAAAATCACGTGTCCGATTTGAGTTCCAGAAAATCAGTTAACCAGAGTTTGTATTCAGTTAACGGTAGAGCGAACGTCGCCTTCGGCTAATCGAGTAATCAATACATCTCCCGATTTTACATCTGAAGATTGCGTAATTACTTTACCTTGCTCAGTTTGAGTAATTGAGTAACCTCGTTTCAATGTCGCTAGTGGGCTGACGGTGTCTAACTTCTCTGCAGCAATCGCGAGTTGATGGCGCATAGTCAGTAACTTGCGATCCATTGCATCCATGAGCTTTTGCTCAACACGTTCTAGCTTCGACTTCTGCTCGGCAAGGCGTGTTACAGGAGAATTCAATTGCAGCCGATAATGTTGACGCTCGATTCGCTGTTGACGCAAGGCAATAAAACGACTCATCGCTCGCTGTAAGCGCATGTCCAACTCATCTAACTGTTGCGTCTGACGTTGCAAGCGATAGCTTGGGTGCTGTCTCTCTAGACGGTGCACTAATTGAGCAGATTGCTGCTTTTGTTGTGCTAGGTAGTAACGCATCGCGCTCGCTAACTTATGCTGGCGGGTAACTAAAGCTTGATCTTTGTGGCTGTTATCACGGCTTACTAGCTCAGCGGCTGCTGATGGAGTAGGCGCGCGTACGTCGGCGACAAAATCAGCTATTGTCACGTCAACTTCATGTCCAACGGCGCTAATAATAGGAATTTGGCTTGCTGCAATCGTGCGAGCTAATATCTCGTTGTTAAAGCACCATAAGTCTTCTAATGAACCACCACCTCGGCCCACAATTAGCACATCACATTCATCACGGCTGTTAGCGCGACCAATGGCTTGTGCAATTTGAATGGCTGCGTCCTCACCTTGTACCACTGTCGGATAAATCACAACAGGTAGGGAAGGATCACGACGTTTCAATACGTCTAAGATATCGTAAAGCGCGGCACCAGTTTTCGATGTGATGACGCCAACACGTTTAGGGTGCTCAGGCAAAGATTGCTTATTGATTTGCGCGAACAACCCTTCTGCTGCAAGCTTCATTTTCAGCTCTTCAAACTCTTGTTGAAGACGGCCATCACCTTCCGGTTGCATGCTTTCGATGATCAATTGGTAGTCACCGCGAGGCTCATAAAGAGACAGACGAGCTTTTACTAGGACTTGATTACCGTTAGCGGGTTTGAAAGTAACGCGGCGATTGTTACCACGAAACATGGCACATTTAACTTGAGCGCGAGAGTCTTTAAGAGTGAGGTACCAGTGACCAGAGACAGGAGCTGAAAAGTTGGATATCTCTCCGACGAGCCAAACGATCCCCATTTCGTTTTCAAGGAGTAAACGAACTTCCGCGTTGAGACGAGAAACAGTAAAGATGTTTTGATTGGTCTTGGAGAGCACAGCTAATCTCTTAGACGTGAGTATGGAAATTAGCGGCAATATAATACATAGCAAGGGGGTAATTGCAAGAAAAAAATTAAAAAATTTGTGGTCAAGCGATTGCGTTAACCGTATAATCCCTCCGCAATATCTAATCCAAATGTAGCTAGTTGCTAACGCAGGTTACCCTCATTATGCGAAACGATGAGATTGGATTGTTCTTTTTACTCCTATAATTGTGAGATATTGCAAATGCTAAGAATTGCCAAAGAAGCGCTGACATTCGATGACGTACTACTTGTGCCAGCACACTCCACCGTTCTCCCAAACACAGCTGATCTTCGCACTCAGCTAACTAAGAACATCACCCTAAACATCCCAATGATTTCAGCGTCTATGGACACTGTTACTGAAGCTCGTCTAGCAATTGCGCTAGCGCAAGAGGGTGGCATTGGCTTTATCCACAAGAACATGTCTATTGAGCAGCAGGCAGCCGAAGTTCGTAAAGTTAAGAAGTTCGAAGCTGGTATGGTAACTGACGCGGTTACTGTAAACCCTGACGCGACCATCGCTGATGTTGTTGCACTCACTGAAAAGCATGGTTTTGCAGGTTTCCCTGTTGTCACTGAGAGCAATGAGCTTGTTGGTATTATCACTGGTCGTGACGTTCGTTTTGTGACGGACCTTTCTAAGAAAGTATCTTCAGTAATGACGCCAAAAGAGAAGTTGGCAGCAGTTAAAGAAGGTGCAACACGAGAAGAAGTGCAAGAGAAAATGCACGAAGCTCGTGTAGAGAAAGTATTGGTTGTGAATGATGAGTTCCAACTAACCGGTATGATTACTGCGAAAGACTTCCACAAAGCAGAACGTAAACCAAACGCATGTAAAGATGAGCGTGGTCGCCTACGTGTTGGCGCAGCCGTTGGTGCTGGCGCTGGTAACGAAGAGCGTGTTGCTGCTCTAGTTGAAGCAGGCGTTGACATTCTACTTATCGACTCTTCACACGGACATTCTGAAGGTGTACTAAACCGCATCCGCGAAACTCGCGCTGCTTACCCAGATCTAGACATCATCGGTGGTAACGTAGCAACAGGTGCTGGTGCTAAAGCACTAATCGAAGCTGGCGTAAGCGCAGTGAAAGTTGGTATCGGCCCTGGTTCTATCTGTACAACTCGTATTGTAACGGGTGTGGGAGTTCCACAAATCACTGCAATCGCAGATGCGGCAGAAGTGGCTAATGATTATGGTATTCCGGTTATTGCTGACGGTGGTATCCGTTTCTCAGGTGATATCTGTAAAGCAATCGTAGCTGGCGCATCATGTGTGATGGTTGGTTCTATGTTTGCTGGTACTGAAGAAGCGCCGGGTGAAGTGATTCTATACAATGGCCGTTCTTACAAGTCTTACCGCGGCATGGGTTCTCTTGGTGCTATGTCTCAAGGTTCTTCTGACCGTTACTTCCAGTCTGACAACGCAGCGGACAAGCTAGTACCAGAAGGCATTGAAGGTCGTATCGCATACAAAGGCCGTCTAAAAGAGATCGTACACCAACAAATGGGTGGTCTACGTTCAAGCATGGGTCTAACTGGTTCTGCAACTATCGAAGATATGCGTACGAAAGCTGAATTTGTACGTATCTCTGGTGCAGGTATGCAAGAGTCTCATGTACACGATGTTCAAATTACTAAGGAAGCGCCGAACTACCGTCTAGGGAACTAATTACCCAACGGAAACGTTTGCTTTTTCCTTGAAGCATTAAGAAGAGGCGAGTACACTCGCCTCGGTTTTAATCACTTAGCCTTAAAAAGACTGCTCAAAATGACTAAAAATATCCATGACCAACGTATTCTGATCTTGGACTTCGGTTCTCAGTACACTCAATTAGTAGCACGCCGCGTACGTGAAATCGGCGTTTACTGTGAACTATGGAGCTGGGATGTAGAAGAAGCGGATATTCGCGAATTCAACCCAGATGGCATTATCCTATCTGGCGGTCCAGAAAGCGTAACGGAAGAGAACTCTCCACGCGCGCCTCAATATGTGTTTGATTCTGGTGTTCCTTTGCTTGGCGTATGTTACGGCATGCAAACCATGGCGGAACAGCTAGGAGGCAAAGTAGCGGGCTCTAACGAACGTGAGTTTGGCTACGCTCAGGTTAAAGTTTCTGGTGAATGTGCTCTATTTAAAGACCTTGAAGCAACTCAAGACGTTTGGATGAGCCATGGCGACAAAGTAGTAGAGATCCCAGCCGATTTCGTAAAAGTTGGTGAGACAGACACTTGTCCTTACGCTGCGATGGCGAATGAAGAGAAGAAATACTACGGTGTTCAGTTCCACCCAGAAGTGACACACACAAAAGGTGGCCTACAAATGCTTGAGAACTTTGTTCTTGGCGTATGTGGCTGTGAGCGTTTATGGACATCGGAATCTATCATCGAAGATGCGGTTGCTCGTATTAAAGAGCAAGTGGGTGACGACGAAGTTATCCTAGGTCTATCTGGTGGTGTTGATTCATCGGTAGTTGCGATGCTGGTTCACCGCGCAATCGGCGACAAGCTAACGTGTGTATTTGTTGATAACGGTCTACTTCGTCTAAACGAAGGTCAACAAGTTATGGATATGTTCGGCGACCAATTTGGTTTGAACATTATCAAAGTTGACGCTGAAGAACGCTTCCTCAAAGCACTTGAAGGCAAGTCTGACCCAGAAGAGAAGCGTAAGACTATCGGTCACGTATTCGTAGATGTATTCGATGAAGAGTCTAAGAAGCTGAAAAACGCGAAATGGCTAGCTCAAGGTACGATTTACCCTGATGTAATCGAGTCAGCTGCATCTAAGACTGGTAAAGCGCACGTGATCAAATCGCACCACAACGTGGGCGGTCTTCCAGATGACATGGAAATGGGTCTTGTTGAGCCACTACGTGAGCTGTTCAAAGATGAAGTACGTAAGATTGGTCTAGAGCTAGGCCTGCCTTATAACATGCTTTACCGCCACCCATTCCCAGGTCCAGGTCTAGGTGTTCGTGTTCTTGGTGAAATCAAGAAAGAATACTGTGACTTGCTACGTCGTGCTGATGCTATCTTTATTGAAGAGCTTCACGCTGCAGACCTATATGACAAAGTATCTCAAGCGTTCACGGTATTCCTACCAGTTCGTTCTGTTGGTGTAATGGGCGATGGCCGTAAGTACGATTGGGTTGTGTCTCTACGTGCGGTAGAAACTATCGACTTCATGACTGCTCATTGGGCACACCTACCATACGACTTCCTAGGTAAGGTTTCTAACCGTATTATCAACGAAGTTGATGGCATTTCTCGTGTTGTTTACGACATTTCTGGTAAGCCACCTGCGACAATCGAGTGGGAATAATGCTCCTTTAAGAAAGGTCTGGCATTAACAAGCACTAAATCATACTTAAGTCCGCGTAATTGCGGACTTTTTTTGTTTTTGGCTTAGTCATTTTTGGCAATGTCTGGCAACGCCAAGCACGGTTTGACCGTGGTATTTTGATGGGTATGATTCATCGGTAATGCCATGGATTACGCCCGATACCATGCTGAGTATTTTTGATGGGGCATGGTATTAAATTTTTATATCTATCTGTTTTATAAAGATTAATTTCTGATTTTTTAGAGGTTTTTCAGCATGGTATCAAACAAGAATAATAGGTCGAAACATGCTGACTGATACCAAGCTACGCAATCTCAAACCCAAAGATAAACTTTACAAAGTCAATGACCGTGATGGCCTCTATGTTGCTGTCACTACCGCAGGCTCTATCTCTTTTCGCTACAATTACTCGATCAATGGCAGACAAGAAACCATTACGTTTGGTCGCTACGGAGTAGGAGGCATCACGTTAGCAGAAGCGCGTGAGCGTCTCAATGAAGCGAAGAGAATGGTTACTGATGGAAAGTCACCGGCCAAAGAGAAAGCCCGTGCTAAGGCGAGAACCAAAGATGCTGAAACCTTTGGTGCCTGGGCTCAGAAATGGCTGCGTGGCTACCAGATGGCTGATTCTACCCGGGATATGCGTCGCTCAGTCTATGCCCGAGAGTTAGAGGGTAAGTTTGGCAATCAGAAGCTGACAGAAATCACTCATGAAGATCTGCGAGCATTGACTGACGCGATAGTAGAGCGTGGAGCACCGGCAACAGCTGTGCATACACGTGACATTGTACTCCAGGTGTATCGATGGGCGATTGAGAGAGGGCAGAAAGTTGAGAACCCGGCAGACTTGGTGAGGCCCGCCAGTATTGCTCGATTTGAACCAAGAGACCGAACGTTAACACCGGCTGAGATCGGTTTGATGTACCACTACATGGAAAAGGTAGGTACAACCCCTTCGATTCGCGCTTCGGTAAAGCTGCTGTTGCTGACTATGGTACGCAAAAGCGAGTTAACTAATGCAACCTGGAATGAAATTAACTTCAGTGAAGCGTTGTGGACGATCCCCAAGGAGAGAATGAAACGACGTAACCCGCACCTGGTATTTTTGTCACGCCAGGCGATGGATATTCTGATCGCCTTGAAGACATTTGCCGGTGGGTCTGATTACATTCTTCCTTCCCGTTATGACTCTGATGCTCCAATGAGTAGTGCGACGATGAACCGAGTTATGGATTTGACATATAAAGCCGCGCAAAAGGAAGGTCAGTCACTAAGTAAGTTTGGGCCGCATGACCTACGTAGAACAGCGAGTACACTGCTGCATGAAGCTGGATACAACACTGATTGGATAGAAAAATGCCTGGCGCACGAACAGAAAGGGGTTAGGGCCGTTTACAACAAAGCTGAGTATCGAGAACAAAGAGCATCAATGCTACAGGACTGGGCTGATATGATAGATGAGTGGACCGGTCAAAATTTTTAATTGTTTTCTATTTTATTGCGTCTTTGTAGATAATAATTTTTAAATTTTATGTTAGTAGTGGGATGAAAAGGATTTTATATCGCTAGTTCTGATTGGGCCTAATTTGAGTTATGTTGAGTATTAAACCATTTTTAACGTAACTTATATGGCAGAACAGTTTAAAGCTCTTAGCTACGGTTAAGTATTATTACCAAAATTTCTTAGGTTATGAATTATTGAAGTATTCTGAGTTTTTACTTTTCGAGCTAAGAATTTTCTTATTTAAATAAAAAACGTTCCTAATATTTTACTGATAAAAAGGACACAAATACATTGTGTGTTTATGTCCTTTTAAAAGGAGGGTAATTAAAATTTTTTGTGATTTTAAAAAATGGCCGTTAAGATTCCTAATATATCATTAGAACTGAATGTATATTTAATTGTTAGTCAAAGTTGAGCAACTAGCGATGGAATAAACCAGCTACTTTTCTCTATACCGTTTTAACGAACATTTAATTATCAAGTGTAAAGAGATATTTGTTGAGTCGGCATGAGATGTACTAGCTTAAAATCACTGGATTACTTCTAAAGGTACTGACTCCATCCTTGTAACCACCGCTGAGGCTGCCTTATAAAAATTTTAGCCGCTAAATTTTTTGATAACTTTTCCGTAAGAGTTACATCTTAACTTAAAGTGTGAATTTGGTTAATGATGTGAACTTCAAATGGAATAGTTTTAGGTTTTATTTTAGCCGCTAAAATCCATTTTCAATAAATATTTATGATTACTATTTCTTAATTTATTTCTTTATTTTCGATATGTTGATTATTTAATTCCGATATATCGTGGTCATTGTAAATGATATTTTTGTTTTTAATTTCTTGGTGTTTATTTTATGTTTTAAAATTTAATTTTTTTGTTATTATTAAAGTCTCTTCTGGTATTAGGAGGCAAATAAATGCAAACACTGGCACATAAAACACTAATTAATAGGAAAGCACTTCTGGAAATGATTCCACTCTCAGACCGGACTATTTATAACTTGGAGAAACGGGGTGAATTTCCACGCCGTATTGTTCTTACAAGTAGAAATGTAGCCTGGGATTTAGCTGAAGTTGAGAAATGGATTGAAGAACGTAGAAGATCTCGAATTCAGGCTAAGAGACCTGGATATTTTATAGGAGGCTAAAAATATGGGACTTGATCTTATGTCTGCATTTAATGAACTGCCTCCACCGATTGATTACGTGCTGCCCAATATGGCAGCGGGAACCGTAGGGTCCATTGTTTCTCCTGGCGGCGTAGGTAAATCAATGCTTGCCCTTCAATTGGCAGCACAGATAGCGGGAGGGCCGGATTTGCTGGGCATAGGTGATTTGGCTAATGGCTCAGTGGCCTATTTGCCTGCCGAGGACCCGACTACTGCTATTCATCATAGATTACACGTTTTGGGAACATACCTTTCTCCTACACAAAAACAAATGGTGGCCCAAAATCTGCTTATTGAACCATTGATTGGCAGGTGTCCTGACATTATGACTTCAGCATGGTTCGGAGACATCAGAAAGGTTGCTGAGGGGAAACGGCTCTTGATTCTGGATACTCTGCGTCGTTTTCATATTGAAGAAGAGAACGCCAGTGCACCGATGGCACAGGTGATCGGGAGAATGGAGGCTATTGCCGCTGAAACGGATTGTTCCATTGTGTTTCTGCATCACTCCAACAAAGGAGCTGTGATGATGGGGGCTGGCGACCATCAGCAAGCCAGCCGAGGATCGTCAGTGTTAGTCGACAATATCCGCTGGCAAGCCTATCTCGCAAGTATGACCCCCGCTGAAGCAGAAAAATTGGGTGTTGAGAGAAACCAGAGAAAATATTTTGTCCGTTTTGGGGTGAGCAAAGCTAATTACGGTGACCCATTTTCTGAGTGTTGGTTTAGACGACATGACGGCGGTGTGCTCAAACCTGCTGTTCTGGAACGGAGAAAAAGGCAGTCAGCGATGAAGCTTAAAACAGTGGTGGGGAATTGTGATGACAACTGGTAATAAGGTTGCACCTACCAGTACGGTGTTGCAGGCTCGAGTTATGATCTATCAGCCTAGCCGAAAGCCAGTACAGCGTATGGGTGAATGGATGGAAACCCGATTTGGTCGCTGTCGGGTTACAGGTCGATTAGGGCAGCGCCATGCGGATATTGTTGAGTCCATGCTGTATTTGGCTGAGCGTCGACGCGATATTTCAGACGGTGGTGTTGAGCTGTTGGTTGATCCAGCAAAGTTGCGTCGAATTTTGTCCGAGCACCAATACAGTGATAACCGACTAAAAAAGCTAGTTTGTGAATTGCGAGCTGCTACTGTTGAAATTGTTACTCCGAAGCTGGAGTTGACGGGAGAGCGTATCATTGGCGGTTTAGTTGATCATGTTGTTCCGTCTTCTATGACTCGCCATAACCCTCTGACTGGAGGCCAGCGGAATCTGTGGCGTGTCCGGTTAGGAGTCGCTTTGGTAATGCTGCTTGAGCAGGATTTGTTTCTCTATTATGAGCCAACACTTATTGCTAGGTTGCAATATGGGATTAGCCAAGCTGTTGCTCGCTTTGTACTCACACATAAGTGCGATCCTGCCGGAGGTTGGCATCTAGACACGCTTATCAAGGCCGTGAGCGGTGATGAAGTAAGTAGTAAGACAATGAGCAATCACCGAACGAGGATAAAAGAAGATATAGATAAGTTGCGTTGCATCGGCATAGAGATAAATAGTGAAAATCGGGTTAAACGACTCGCAGCGGCCCGATAGCGCCTCATAGCGGCCCGGAAGTTCCTCATAGGGGCCCGTGTATGACTCACAGAGGCCCGATTTTTTGTCTTTTTGTCAGGATATTCAGTATATCTCAGGATATTCAGGCGGTGGGACCGCCCGTTTTATACGGGCTTTACACCTTAAAGTGATAAAGCCCTATGGCTTTATCGAACGGCCATAGGCCGTTGGTTTAACGCCAAGAGGTGAAGGGCAAGATGCTCAGGAGCTCTTCTTTCTTGGAGTACAACCCGACCGAAGGGAGACAATACTTAAAATATTTTAACATGTGGATTGGCTGAAAGTGTCAATGAAAGGAGGTAGGCAGTCTTTTGCCTTTATTTAACTAATTGAAATTAAAGGAGGTGTGGTGATTTGGTTTTGTTGATTTCAATTTTCATTGACATTTGGGGGGCGGTCACTTGCTCAAACAAGGAAAGTGATAGGAAATTTGAGCTTTCTATGTAGTGACTGGAGAAAAATAATCGAGTTAAAACGCTATCTTATGACTATAAGTACGCCGTTTTTTGCTTTAACTCTTTGTTTTTAAAGAATAGTTGCTGTTGTACAAGTTTAAGCAGAACATTACAGATAATTGCAAGGACCAATGCAGGTGTTTTAGTGGTGAAAACAGGGCCGAAGTGCGGGCAGGATAGGTGAAGTAGGCCCACCAACAAGTTGATGGTTCCTATTTCACTCGTCCTTTATTCGCACCTTCGGGCTCAACGGTATCCTGCTCTACGAGGTCTCTAATTATCGACTTTAACCCTTGGAACTCCTAACCAGCTTTAAGGGGAATGACACCTATGTTTCAAAGATCTGAGGCCGCGCGTTTTTAAGGTGTCGCGCAGGTCGGACGCCAGGATAGAAAGTGACAACCTATCTTTGTAGAGGTCCACATTCACCGCTGATTTTCAGTAGGGGTAAAGGCTCATATCTATAGATTTTGGGCCGATACAGGTTGGTGGGTGCAACTTAGTCACGACAATACTAAGGGCACTCAATTATGAACACCGTACGTATTTTAGCGGCTAAAATAACTACGGCCGCTATTTCATTAGCATTTATCTCTCCCATACCGGTAGTAGCTGGGATTCCGGTTGTTGATGGAACGAACCTGACACAAAATATTATGTCAGCAATGGAGTCTGTCACTCAAACAGCCAAGCAGATCCAACAGTACCAAACTCAGTTGCAGCAGTATGAAAACCAGCTGCAAAACACTATGGCCCCAGTGGCTTATATTTGGGACCAGGCACAATCGACGATTGATGACTTAACTCATGCCACCAATACGCTTGCTTATTATCAAAACCAGCTTGGTAGCCTTGATGCTTACCTAAGCAAATTCCAGGATGTGGCCTACTACCGCAGTTCACCTTGCTTCAATGGATCTGGAGGTTGTACGCCTGTAGAACAAGCGAAGATGGAAGAAAACCGTCGCTTGGCGTCCGAATCCCAGAAAACAGCCAACGATGCTCTCTTTGAAGGCTTGAAGCTACAGCATAAAAACTTGCAGGCTGACGCTCGTCAGCTGCACCGATTACAGTCAGCAGCTCAGGGAGCAGATGGTCAGTTAGCTGCTATTGGCTATGCCAACCAGCTTGCTAGTAACCAGGTCAACCAACTCCTTCAAATCCGTAGTTTGTTAATTGCTCAGCAGAATGCTGTTGGTTCTCGAATGCAGGCGGAAGCCGACCGCGAAGCTCAATATCAAGCGTCCCGTGAAAGGTTATTTGATATGGGAGAGCCTACCGACCGTTCAAAAAATAGGGGGTTCTAATCATGCAGAATATCATTCGTGTTTTTATCGTCAGCGTGTTGGCATCTTTCGTTCTGGTAGGGTGTGGTGAGGATGGAGGGCCAAAGCCTACAACGATCAACTGTAATAACCCGAACCTGACGAAAGATCTGAGGGAAGAAGGGAACTGTCTTTGGGATATGGGCGAACGCACGGATCGCTCCAAGAATAAGGGGTTCTAATTATGAGCAAGATATTCATTCGACTTGTGATGCTACTAGCTGTGTTACTGACCTCGCAAACTGCGTCGGCGGCCATTGAGCCTAATGGTGTCTTGGATGAGGTAGCCGTGCGCTTCATGACCGCTAGTGCTACTTGGAGCACGGTAATTACAAACCATGCCGTGTGGCTGTTTTGGACGCTGGGTACTATATCTCTAGTTTGGACTGGCGGTACTTTGATCCTTAAACAAGCGGATATAAGGGAGTTCTTTGCCGAGTTTATGCGCTTTATCCTGACGTTTGGTTTCTTCCTCTGGTTACTCAGAAACGGCCCAGACTTTGCGACGTCAATCATCGACTCGTTGAGAACGATCGGTGCTCAAGCCGGTGGCCTTCCGAGAGACCTAACCCCCTCAGAGCCTATCAGCATTGCTTTCGACATTATTGTTAAAGCAGGTGAGTATTACAGCATCACAAGCCCTATAGATAACTTGTCTCTTTTCTTCATCACGCTAGCAATTTTGGCATGTATGGCGGTTGTGGCGGCTAATGTGTTGTTGGCCTTGGTAACAGCTTGGATATTGATATATGCCGGTGTTTTCGTGCTGGGGTTTGGTGGTTCGCGTTGGACTTCAGATATAGCAATCAACTACTTCAAAAGCGTATTGGGTGTCGCTTTGAAGTTGATGACAATGACTTTGCTCATTGGTATCGCTATGTCGATAATGGACGGTTTTTATGCTGATCTATCCAATGATGCCCCTATGCGTGAACTGCTGGTGATCTTTGTCGTTTCACTGGTTCTCGTAATGCTTATTCACTCTGTCCCTAATGTGGTTGCTAGCCTAGTTCCTGGAGGCAGCGCGGCGGCGGGTGCTGGCAGCATAAGTGCTGGGGCGATGGCCGGCTCGGCTGTTGCCACTGGTGGTATGGCTGCCGGTGCAGCAATGGCTACCGCTGGCGGTGCGTCTGCTATTCAGGCTGCATTTGCAAAAGCAGGTGAGAACGTAGCGAACAATACTGACGTTATGTCGAGCCTTAGCAGTGCATTTAACGGTAGCGGTGACTCTGACGAAGCTGGCTCTTTCTCCCAAGCTTCCGACCAATCTTCTAGCAATGGCGAATCCTCTGGCGGCTTTAAGGATAGTGTTGCAAAAGCGGGCCGCGTTGCAGCGGATACTGGCGCTAATTTGATTAAAGGAATGGGCGATATGGCCGGGGAGCGTATAGGCCAAACCGCTGGAGGTCGTTTAGCCAGTTCAGTACGAAATAACATGAAAGGGGACGGGGAAGATGATAAGGAGGGTGACTGACGACGCTTCTCCTGCATTTGACAACGATAGCTTAGGCGGTGGAACTGGGTGGATGAATCAAAACGGCGGCTTTGATGGCCTGTCCAGTGAGGATCAGGAAGAAGCACGCCAAGCACACGCTGAGTGGCAAGAGCGTGACCCGGAAAAGCACGCCTTCGACGTTGAGGACTACGTTTCGTATTCCCAAGAACAACAGCAGGAACGTAACGAAGAGGTTGCCAACTTTGTTAAAAAGGCCGTATGGCCTAACTAGATAAGGATTACTGATTATGGAGTTTAATTTTCCACCCCAAAACCTTGCAGAGGTATTTGGTTTATTCGCCGTGATGTTCATTGTAATGCTGGCCTTCTATTTTTTAGGACAGTGGATGCACAGCTCCGGATACGGCCCGAAAATGAAAGTCATTGCTGACAAAATGGAGGTATTCCAAAACCGGTTAGCCGGGCGTGCTTACAAGGACATGAATAGATCGGTCGATCAAATCGACAACATGAGACGCTGGCCGTTTGGCCGACGCAAGTAGTTAGAAAGCACACGGGCCAGTGATGGTGCACCGGCCCGTATTTTCACATACATCAAACCGATTATAGTGAAGCTGTAACTCGTTTTTGTCGAGTAGACGACACTTGTTACCAAGTGCCGCCCCTCTAAGAACCGTACGTGCAACTTTCACTGCATACGGCTCAAGCCTCCACTAAGGCATCATTGATACCCAGCAACTTATAACGCAGTCGGGACAGGCTCTTTCCAAGAGTTACGAGCTAGCCTTTTAGATTTTCTCTTCACCAGATATTCTTGGTATTGAGGGTCAAAAGGGGTCGCAGCACTCCTAATTTTTACGTGTCTTTCGATAGGCACTTTCGCTATTTGGAACAGATTGAAGTGACAGTCCATGTTCATGATTTTCTGCCAACCGTGAAATTGCCACTGGCCTTTACGATTGAGAAAATACTTGTGCACAACCCAGTCTTTGGACTTGGTTGGATGACGTCTAACTGCCCAGTGCCATAACGCTTGGAATAGTTTATGGCCGACATACCCGAATACTTGTTTAGCAACACAGTGGCGATAGTAATTCGCCCATCCCCTAAGTTTCGGATTTATCAACTTGATAAGATCGTTAACAGGGATGGTTGCGTGCTTTTTAATAACTTCACGTAGATTTCTAAGGAATAACAGCGTATTGGATTTGCTCGGTTTAATGAGCAATTTCCCTTTGTACTTCCTGTGATTGAAACCCAGAAAGTCAAAGCCATCATCAATATGAGTGACCTTCGTTTTTTCTTCGGAGAGGGTTAACCCTCTTTCTGCCAAAAAGCCAGCAATCAACGGTTTGATATCGTTCACTAGCACTTCCTTTGAAGAGCAGGTGACCACAAAATCATCCGCATAACCGATAAAGTTGGCCCTAGCACCCATTTTCAGAGCTGTAGATTTTATTTGTTGCTCTATTCCCGCGAGAGTCATTAGCATCAAGGTTGGAGATATTATTCCACCTTGAGGTGTACCTTCTTCGGTATCGTAGAACAGCCCCTTATCTACATAGCCAGATTTTAACCATTGCTCTAACATTCGTTTATCTACAATGATATTGTCCATCAGCCATTTATGCCCGATTTTGTCGAAGCAAGCCTTAATATCTCCCTCAAGAACCCATTTCGCGGATTGCTTTAGAGCTAAACATTTGAAGCACTGACTGACAGCGTCAGCCGTGCTGCGATTTGGTCTAAAACCATAGCTATTGAGGTCGGCAAACGTTTCGGACACAGGCTCTAATGCAAGAAGGTGGAGGGCTTGTTGCGCTCTATCAATCATGCATGGAATACCCAGTGGCCTGAGCTTACCGTTCTTTTTGGGAATATAGATACGTTTGAGTGGTTTTGCGGAGTAAGCCTTGCGACTCAGTTGATCGACTGCTTTCATACGGCGTGCATCTGTGTTCCAGATGACACCGTCTATTCCAGGCGTTTTACTGCCTTTATTCTGAGAGACTCGCTTAACCGCGAGAAGCTTGGCTGAGCGAGAATGAGTCAAGAGCCACTGTAAAGACTTCACCTTACCGTATTTCTTTTCTCTAGTTGCTTTTGCGATACGCATTTGAAGCTTCAATACGTGTACTTCAACGGATTTCCAGTCGATGGACTGCCATTGATCGCCGTCAGAAGATGCACTAATCTCTTTCGAGATCACCATTTGCTTTTCTCCTTGAATAAAGTTCTTCAAATTCTCTCGCAATGGAAGACCAGTCGGAAGTGGGCTCACTTTCGTGATCAGACATAAGTCTGTATCTGCATCATTACAATGTAGCTTTCGCTTTTTCCGACCTCCTATACCTGCACCACTATCGGCCACAAAGGCTTTCCCAAAGGGAGTGATACAGGCTTACCCTGTTCCGTATGTTGCGTAAAATGTCGGGTTAGATGCCCACTATAGTGCGGAGAGTGCAGTGACCACGAAAAAGTACTGTCCAACCTCTTTCCAACTCTCATTGCCTTTTGGCTACAGCGTAATAACCACTTCCGCTGCTTCATCATATAACGCACCTTGAATGGATTCACATATGTTCATCATACTGACTACCTAGCACTTACCCGAATTGTGGTTTTCAGGAGGAACGTCCTCTCACGATTCTTTTCCCACTCAGCCCAACGGCCAAGTTTCGTTACATTGTCCGAGCCGCTGCTTTATTCAGGCTCGTAGGTTCATCTGGTGATACAGACGGTTCACTCATAAAGCGGTGAACAACGCTTCATACGACTTCAGGTCGCACGGACAGAAATGGTTTAGAGTATTTACTTAAATTAGCAAAGGACGAATAACTTCTGGTATGGAAACTCAGTGTCCAATCTAACAGGAGCAATTTAGTTAATAGAAATGCAGCTTCATCGCGACGCTCTATATGTATTGGCTTAACAAAGGTGCTGCCAGCTTCAATGCAATACCACACATGATGCATGAAATCGCAGAATCTAAAATTCGCCATGTTCTTGGCTTACTAAAAAGTGGGATCAACTTGTTAGCCAAATACACTAATCCATAAAACCAGCCCCCTGATGCGATCAGTGCCCCTATAACAAACAATAGTTTTTCATCAGGTTCCATTTGAGCAGTCACGCCCCCGAGTATCACCACCGTATCCAGATATACATGTGGATTTAAAAAAGTGATAGCCATCGCCATTAAAACGACTTTTAACCAACTCTGGGCAATGTCCGAATTTTCCAACTCTAGGTGACTTGAACCTTTCCAAGCTGATTTTGCAGATTGGTAGCCATACCAGAAAGCTTGGATTGGGCGATTGCGCAGCACGCTTCGACATTGAACCTGAAATCGCACGTGGTGCCGACTCAGTATCGTGATTTGTTGGACGATGCGTTGGCTCAAATTGGCTATCGTCTGCGTGTAGACACACTGGTGCACCCTGCTGAATTGACGCCGGGCGCGACCATGACGGTTCAGGCCTTGCTTGTGAACGAAGGGAACGCGCCACCGTATCAGCACCATTATCTGGCGTATCGATTGGTGAATGAGGACGAAGAAACCGCGTTTTTCAACGTCTCAACCGCAGATGTCATGCGTTGGCTGCCGGGTGAACACGCGACCTCCAGCAGTTTCACTTTGCCTGAAACGATCCCCACCGGCCATTACTACCTTGAGTTGGCTTTGGTCGATCGCCATGCTGAGGCAGAAGTGAATCTGGCCAATGAAGGGTTGCAGGCGTCGGGCTGGTATCGCTTATCTGACGTGACCATTCGTTAGGTCGACAGCCTTCGCCATGCTGTGGTGCGATAGACAGCAGCAAACGAAAAGCGAAAGTGACAGAAGAAAAGCGGGCAATGCCCGCTTTTTTGTACGTTGAGCGTTGAAACGACTTTCTTTGAAGACGCCTTTTTGGGGTTGGAAGACTAAGCCAGTGCTTGCGCCAGCAAGCTGACCGGGTGAATGGTTTCCAGCGCGGTGTTCTCTTCGATTTGCCATTTACAGGTTTCGCAGTCGGTGATCGCAAAATCTGCATCGGAGGCTTTGATCGAGTCAAACAGGTGCGAGCCGATTTTCATCGACACGTCATAGTTCTCTTCTTTAAAGCCATAGGTGCCCGCCAAACCGCAGCATTCGCTATCGAGGACAATCAGTTCTAGGCCCGGAATCATGCGCAGTAACTCAATGGTAAACATCACGTTGCCACTGCGTTCCAAGTGACAAGGCGTGTGATAAACCACTTTGAGGTTGACCGGTTTCATTTTCGGCGCATTGCCATTCATAAACTCTTTCAGCAGGAAGCGCGTGACGTATTCAATGTCGTTGGACACTTGGCTGTTGTCGACGCCGAGCACATGCGGGTATTCCTGTTGCAGCGTGAACGAGCAAGTTGAGGAGGTTGAAATCACTTTGGTGTGATATTCATTGACCGCAGTTTCCATGTTCTTCACGTTCAGCAATGCGTTTTTACGCGCTTTGTCATGAAAACCGTTGGCAATCAAAGGCACGCCGCAGCATTTCTCGTTGTTCAGCAAGCGCACGCCAATATTCATCGCATTCAACACCTTCACCAGATCTTTGCCCAATTGTGGGTGGTTGTAGTTGACGTAGCAGCCATGAAAGTAGGTGACTTGGCGCTGATACAGCGGCTGGCTGGTGCAATTTTGTTTAAACCAGCGACGGAACGTGCCGTGCGAGTATTTCGGCAACGCTTTGTGGTCATGCACGCCGATGGTTTTGTGCATGATTTTTTTCACCAATGGCATCGATGTGGCGAAGTTCACCACTGGTGCAAATGGCGTGGCCAGTGAGCCGAACAGGTCGGTGTGGCTCAGCACGTAGTCACGCATCAGTTTCGGATTGAGCGGTTTCTTGCCATGTTTACCCCGCGCGACGGCGATGATGTCGCCGATTTTCACCCCAGAAGGACACGCGGTTTCGCAGCGTTTGCAGTTGGTGCAGTATTTAAGCGCTTCGTCGTAATATTCCGGGTTTTTAATGCGCAGGCGCTCGCCATCCGGCCCGCACTGTTTCGGGCCTGGGTAATCTGGGTTGGCTTTTGCCACGGGGCAGTACACCGTGCAGACGGTGCATTTAATACATTGGTCAAAGCTGGTATTCAGAGGAGCAGCTTTTGAAAATGGCGCGTTCATGCGAGCACCTCCTGATCGAATGGGTTAGGGTGAGACGCTGACAATTGAGGTTCTAGGCATTGCATGATGGCGTGGTAGGCGGTGCCAATCGCGACGCCGCCACCGCACCCTTCAAACACGGGATCGTATCCCGACAACATGGAGCCGCAGCAGTACAAGTTTTTAATGGTGACGCCGCTGCGCTGTGGGTTCAATTGCGCGTTGGTTTCGACACCGAATGCCATAAAAGGGTGTGAACGGTCGGCAAAGAAGGCCGGATTGCGCCAATCAACGCGTGCTGGTTTATGCGTCACTTGCAAGCCAAAGATCGGTTCTTGGATGGCGTGTTGCTCGGCATGCAACCCTTGGCTGAAATAGCTGCCGGTTGCCATGATGTAGTTGTCAGCGCTGATGGCCATGTCGCGCAGGTTTTGCGTTTGCAGGCTAACCAGACGCTCGCCGTCAAACGTGCCGTTGACCACTTTGTCGCCTTTGAGGTGAATGCCACCCAGCAGCAGGAAGGTGCGACTGAGCGCCTCTTCAATGCGAATACCCAGCAGCGATGGTGGCATGGTCGGCACTTCGTGAAATTGCAGTTGCGTGGTGTCGCGTAGCTTCGTTAGCAGCGTTAGGCCATCGCCGTTGCCCATGATCGCGGGCATGATCACCAAGTCGTTGCGATTGGCTGCACGCATCAAACCATCGCATAGCGCGGTCCACGCGGCATCGTGTTTTAGCAAACGTGCAATGTCGATTGAGCGCAGCTCATTTGGGTTGCGGCGGTATCCGTCAAACCCCGGAATCGACAGGGTGACCGTGTGAATCGGCACACCTTGAAAATCGGGATGCTGGTGAAGGTTATCTTTCAGCATTTGTGGCTGAAAATCGCGATAGCCATCGATCGAAACCACCACAATACGCTCAAACGAAACTTCTTGGCGGTGTTGGTAAACAAATGGCTGCGATAGCCAAGTCGCTTTGAGTGTGCCAAGCGGCGTGATGCGCCCGTGATTGGCCAAATCATCTTGATGCGATAGCGGCACGTTCGCGGTGGCGAGCGTTTGACGAAACCATTCCAGCCCTTTTTGCAGCGTGCTACGACCCACCGTGTTGTACGGATGGGACGGCGCTTGTTGCTGTAATGCGTCGAGGGCATCAAACGGGTGGGTGACCGCGCTGCCATCTGGTAATTTCGCCAGCACATCAATGGAGCCGGAAGAGAAATGTAACGCGCTTTGACCCTGATTGATGAGCACGGTTTTTTTGCCAGCTTGCAGGCTGCGAATTGCAGCGGTATAACCCGCAATGCCCCCGCCGATCACGGCCACATCATAATGCATCATAATTCCGCCTCCTGTTTTTGTTGTTCTGCTTGAGGGTGTTCTGATTGAGCGGGCTGGGGCAGGTCGCTGGCACCGAGTAATCCTTCGTAAATCCAATAGCTGAATTCCGCTTCGCGCAGCGCATCACCCCAGAAAATGGGTTTGATGCCTTTCCAGCGCTCTTCTAGAAAATCGACCAACAATTCACTCGATTGACAGCCATCGACCTGACCATATTCGGAAAACAGGCTGGCCGCACGGTAGATGCACAGTTCGCCCTGACAAGGGCCCATGCCTAAGCGAGTGCGGCGGCGCAGATCGACCAAGTTGTTGACGTCGAGCTGTTTAATCGCGTATTCAATTTCGCCCGCAGTGACCATTTCACATTCACAAATAATCGCTTGGCTCTTGGCATCGTCAGACAAGAATTGCGTGGCGCGTTCACCATGGCGATAAATGGCGGATTCATACACCGGTTTGGCGATGCTGGCGGTTTTCTTGATGGCTTTTGGCGTTTCGTTTGACCCCGGCAGTGGGCGCGTGTGGGTTTCGCACGCCTGAGTGTTGCCCAGTTTCTTCGCCACTAAGTCGGTCGCCCATTCCGCCATTAAGCGGTAGGTCATCAGTTTGCCGCCGGTAATGGTGGTGAGGCCTTTGAGGCCGTCGCGCTCTTGGTGATCGAGCAAAACGATGCCGCGGCTGATATTCCGGCCACTGCCATCGTCATCTACCGAAACCAAAGGACGTACCCCCGCGTAGGCACGCAGTACGCGCGTATTGGCCATGATCGGCGCAAGTTTCGCGCCTTCTGCCAACAGCACATCCACGTCACGTTCGGTGACGTGCAAGTTGTCGATCTGGTCGTAATCAATGTGTTCGGACGTGGTGCCGATAAGTGAAATGGTGTCGCCGGGCACCAGAATGTCGGCATCGGAAGGTTTACGGCAACGGTTGATCACCAAGTTATTGATGCGGTAATCGAGGATCAACAGCGAGCCTTTGGCAGGGAACATCTTGATGTTGAGGTCGGCATATTCGCAGATATGTTGTCCCCAAATGCCCGCGGCGTTGATCACTTCTTTGGCAAAGATTTCAAACTGTTGGTTGGTGCCCAATTGCAAACAGCGTACACCGAGTATGGTATCGCCTTGGCGAATCAAACTGGTGACGATGGTGCGGTTGAACATGCGCGCGCCGTGCTCTTTGGCATCAAGGACGTTCGAGGCACATAAACGGAACGGATCCAGCGTGCCGTCGGGCACTTTCACCGCACCGATCAGCGCCGGGTTCACGTTCGGTTCGAGCGCGAGTGCTTCTTTTGGCGTTAAACGGGTCGCTTCGATACCGGCATTGCCGCAAGCCTGAATAAAGGTGTCTTGAAAGCTGAGTTCGTCTTCAGGCAGGGTAATGAATAGGCCGTCAGTCGCTTCCACACAATGGCGAGCGATGCGTTTGAGCGTTTGGTTTTCTTGAATGCATTCTTTGGCCGATTCTGCATCAGTGACGGCATAGCGCGCACCAGAGTGCAGCAAGCCGTGGTTACGACCCGTGGTGCCGGAGGCGATGTCATCTTTCTCTAACAGAATGCACGCGATGCCTCGCAATGCGCAGTCTCGCATGATGCCTGTGCCGGTCGCGCCGCCGCCAATGATGACAACGTCGGTTTCCATTCGTTGATAAGCCGTCATGACCTTTACCTTATGCAACTTTAATAAACTTACAACTAGTATGTTTTTTTTTATCATTTACGTTCGATATATTGCTCACAAAAGCGCGAACGAGCGTTAAATTGATAGTTTTGGTGATTGTTTCGTGTGGGTGTGGAGAAATTAACCAACAATGTTGCTGGTATTTAACAGGGTTAGGCACATATTTGTTACATGTAAATCGATGAAAACAGGAATAAATTCGCTAACGAGCTGGTCTGATGTGCAAGCGGAGTCAAGAACGTTGTTGGTAAATGAAAACGTATGATGCCTTGTTTAATAAGCAATTGCTCAGTTTATTAGGGTTTTCTTGATTAGAAAATGGCGCGATAAAAACTAACCCTACTGATGAAATGATCAAAATGATGCGCCAATTAACAAAAAACGAGTTTGACATTAACAAACTTGTGCTCGAACGCTCATAAATTTCCTTGTTCGATTTTCGAGAGTGCTCTTCTGTGTCAGATTTGCCCACACAAAGTTTGTGTACATAACTATAAACAGGACTCTTACTTATGACTCGAACAAAACAACAGGCTTTGATGTGATGGACGCACTTCCCTTCTAGCACCGTTGTACCAAACTAATGGTGCAACCAGTAAGAGCAGGAGT
>NZ_JAWOUH010000024.1:0-66392 GCF_033339295.1 Vibrio sp. 704
GGAGCGACACACGAGGTTCGAACTCGTGACCTCAACCTTGGCAAGGTTGCGCTCTACCAACTGAGCTAGTGTCGCATCAACAACGTTTCCGCTGTTTAGGGCTGCGAATTATAAGAGCATTTTTTTGTGATGCAAGTCCTTCCTTCAAAAAAACTTTATTTTTTTACTGAACGACGAAAAAGCAATCAAAAGCGATATAAATTACAACAATTTGGATCGCAACCTTAACAGTTAAATCTTGAAAATAGTACCTCGATAGTACTTAAGTTCTGCGATGGACTCACGAATGTCGTCCAAGGCCAAATGTGTTCCCTGTTTTGTGAACCCATTTAGCACCTCAGGTTGCCAGCGACGTGCTAGTTCTTTAAGAGTACTAACGTCAACATATCGGTAATGGAAGAACTCTTCCAGCTCAGGCATATGCTTGTATAAAAAGCGACGATCCTGCCCAATGCTGTTACCACATATTGGCGACGCCCCTTTTGGCACCCATTTTTCTAAAAATTCAATGGTTTGTGCGACTGCGTCTTGTTCTGAGATTTGACTGTTTCGAACGCGCTCAACCAAACCGCTTGCCGTATGCGTATTAGTACACCAGTCGTCCATTTTCGCCAGTTCTTCTTCCGGCTGATGAATCGCTAACACTGGACCTTCAGCCAAAATATTTAGTTCGCTATCCGTGACAATAGAAGCAATTTCGATGATTTTGTGCGTTTCAGGATCAAGCCCTGTCATCTCTAAATCAACCCAAATTAGGTTTTGATCGCTAAAGGACATGGTTACGCCGCCTATTTGTTTATCGATAAAAGAGGTACTATACCTCAAAATACGAGAAACACGATACTCATACACGGAGCCAAGAGTACGGCTCAACCATTTGAGTAAATTCACATAAAGTACAGAATTGTGGCAAAGAAGAAAAAGTTAACCAAAGGTCAGGTGCGACGCGTACGTAGCAACCAACAAAAGCGTTTGAAGAAGCAAGAAGAGTCCATCCAGTGGGATGAAAACATGCTAGGCGCCAGCAAGCAAGGTCTCGTGATCACTCGTTTTGGTCAGCACGCGGACATTGAAGACCTTGAAACAGGCGAAATTCAACGCTGTAACCTCCGCCGTGGTATTGAGTCTCTAGTATCTGGCGATCGTGTTTTATGGCGCGAAGGATTGGAGTCTATGGCGGGCATCTCTGGTGTTGTTGAAGCGGTAGAACCTCGCTCTTCAGTGCTCACTCGTCCAGATTATTACGATGGCCTAAAACCCGTTGCAGCCAATATTGATCAAATGGTCATTGTCTCTTCGGTATTACCAGAGCTATCGCTAAATATTATTGACCGCTATCTCGTTGCATCAGAAACACTGAATATTGCGCCATTGTTGGTCTTAAATAAGGTCGACCTTCTAGAAGCCGATGACCGTGCAATGTATGAAGAATGGCTCAAAGAATATGAACGTATTGGCTATAAAGTGCTTCTGGTCAGCAAGAAGTCTGGAGAAGGCATTGCTGAACTAGAAACCCTGCTGCGTGATCGAATTAATATCTTTGTTGGTCAATCAGGCGTAGGGAAATCCAGCTTAGTCAACGCGTTAATGCCGGAACTAGAGAGCGAAGTGGAAGAAGGCGAAGTCTCTGAGAACTCTGGCTTGGGCCAACACACCACGACGGCTGCACGTTTATACCACATTCCAACGGGTGGCGATTTGATCGACTCACCTGGAGTACGTGAATTTGGTCTTTGGCATTTGGAAGCAGAAGAAGTAACAAAAGCATTCGTTGAATTTCGACCATATTTAGGCGGTTGCAAGTTCCGAGATTGTAAACACAATGATGACCCAGGCTGCCTTCTACGTGAAGCTGTCGAGAACGGGGAAATTAACGAAACTCGCTTTGAAAATTATCATCGTATTTTGGAAAGCATGGTTGAAAACAAAGCAAATCGTCAGTATTCACGTAATAAAAAAGCCGATCTGTAATTGAGTTAAGGCTGTAACTGTGTAAAAAGTCTTCACCTAATACTGACAAGCAAATTAAATTTCAGTAACATCACGCGCCCTAAAGCGCGAATCTAACAGAAGTATCGGAATTAAAGATGGACAAGTTTAAAGTTGGACTGCAGTACTGGATCCCACAACACGGCCTCACTCGCCTAATGGGTAAACTGGCTTCAGCAAAAGCTGGCGGTCTAACAACAGCAGTTATTCGTTGGTTTATCAAACAATACAATGTGAATATGGATGAGGCAAAGCACTCAGATCCTAAGCATTTTAAAACGTTCAACGAGTTTTTCGTTCGTGAGCTAAAAGAAGGCGCACGCCCAATTTCTGAAGGCGAAAACGTCATCACTCATCCAGCCGACGCTTGTGTTAGCCAGTTTGGCCCTATTGAAGATGGTCAACTTATCCAAGCAAAAGGTCATCACTTCTCAGCACAAGAATTGCTGGGCGGTGACGCGAATTTAGCGGACGAATTTAAAGATGGTTCTTTTGCCACATTGTACCTATCTCCGCGCGATTACCACCGTGTACACATGCCATGTGACGGCACTCTGCGCCAAATGATTTACGTACCAGGTGACCTGTTCTCAGTAAACCCTCTGACAGCAGAAAACGTACCGAACCTATTTGCACGTAACGAGCGTGTGGTGTGTATCTTCGATACTGAGTTTGGTCCAATGGCACAGGTGCTTGTTGGTGCGACAATTGTTGGTAGCATTGAGCAAGTATGGGCTGGCACTATCACTCCGCCTCGTGGAAACACTGTCTACAAATGGGATTACCCAGCAGAGGGTGACAAGGCCGTGATCTTGAAAAAAGGCGAAGAGATGGGCCGCTTCAAACTGGGTTCTACTGTTATTAACCTGTTTGCCAAAGACGCGATTGAGTTTGACGCAAGCATGGAAAACGGTAAGCCAACCGTTATGGGCACACCTTACGCCTTGAAAAAATAAGTAAAACACCGTTAAAGAGCCCTTTATTAAGGGCTCTTTTTATTGATAAAAAGCAAAACTCCGTTCGAAATTTAGCCTCTATTTCTCAAACTCATACCTGCCTCTAAGACCCTCATTCCACAATCAATTATCCTGCGCTTAGAATGAATATTTAGAGGGGCAGCCAATGCCAAAGATGAGTGTAAACACGTTGGCGAAATTGCTGGTGTGCTTTTTAATTCCGCTCGGTGTTTTGATGATGCCGATCGATGCTATTCCTATTGACGATCTCACTTTAATTCAGCATCGCCTGTTAGCTATTTTTCTTCTTGCTGCCCTACTTTGGGTTCTCGAGCCGGTTCCCGTTTTTGCTACGTCCATTCTTATTATCGCTCTTGAACTGATCATGATATCGGATAAAGGTTTGCATCTATTTCGCAATCCACCAGCGGGGCATGATTTAGGAGAGTTAATTGCTTACACCGATATTTTCTCGGCCTTCTCTTCACCGATCATTATTCTTTTTATGGGTGGTTTTGCTCTCGCGATTGCGGCTTCCAAATACGAGCTCGACAACAACCTCGCCCGAGTGCTACTAAAACCATTCGGCACACAACCTAAGTTCATCATGCTGGGCTTGATGTTAATTACCGCCGTTTTTTCAATGTTTATGTCCAATACTGCCACGACCGTGATGATGCTAGCCCTGCTTGGCCCCATCGTCGCTTCAGCACCTAAAGGGGATTTAGGGATTAAAGCACTGGTGTTGTGTATTCCAATTGCCGCGAATACAGGCGGCATTGCGACTCCGATAGGCACGCCACCTAATGCGATAGCGCTTCAATATCTCACTGGAGAAAACGCGATAGACTTCCTATCGTGGATGACAATGGGTCTACCATTTGTGTTGGTACAACTCACTGTAGCTTGGTTCTTGTTGCAAAAGCTGTTTCCGTCTAGCGAACCAGAAATGAAACTAAAGCTAGATGGTACATTCAAAAGGAGCTGGCGTGCGATCGTCGTCTACATCACTTTTGCACTAACCATTGTGCTTTGGATGACAACGAAAGTGCATGGCATGAATACATACGTTGTCGCGATTATCCCACTAGCAGTGTTCACGTTAACGGGCATTATGGGAAAAGAAGAGCTCAAGCTGATTAACTGGGATGTTTTATGGCTGGTTGCCGGTGGTATAGCAATTGGTATTGCCTTAGACAAAACGGGCTTAGCCGAAGCATTAGCGCACGCCATTGATTACAGCCTGCTATCACCATTTGCCGTTGTTTTAGCCCTATCGGTAGTGTGCTGGTTAATGGCGAACTTTATGTCTAATACCGCAACGGCAAACTTATTGATGCCTATTGCTGCCGCTATTGGTACATCCATGCCAAGCCTTATTGCGGTTGGTGGCCTACAAGGTTTACTGGTTGTCGTCGCCTTCTCCGCATCACTTGGCATGATCTTACCGGTTTCCACACCACCAAACTCTTTGGCTTATTCAACAGGCCTCATCGAGAGCAAAGACATGGCGAAAGTAGGCCTGATTCTCGGTTTGATTGGTCTACTTATCGTGTATGGCGCAGTTTTGGTACTGTTTTAATCGAAGAGCTCCATGAAAAAGCGTGTTGTCATGGAGCTGCTCTCCAGCTACTGCCCTTACAGAGCGGCTTTTACATCCCATAAATTTCGTGCATATTAAGACTCCTCTACTCTACAAGGACGTCGACACATCATGGGTTACGAATGGCTTGCTTTATGCGCCGCTTTTCTGTGGGCAGTTTCTAGCCTAATTTCGGTCATTCCTGCACAACACCTAGGCGCATTTTCTTACAGCCGCTGGCGTATGGGCTGCACAGCCGTGATCTTATCAACAATGGCTTGGATAACTGGCGGCTGGTTAACGGTTTCTTGGGAACATGTAACGCCAATGATGGCCTCAGGACTGATTGGTATTTTTATTGGCGATACCGCTCTATTCGCGTGTTTGAATCGTATGGGGCCAAGACAAGCCGGGTTACTCTTCTCTTGCCACGCCGTGTTCTCTGCCATCTTGGGCTACTTCTTATTTAGCGAAGTCATGACCACAATAGAACTACTGGGCGCATCATTGGTATTTAGCGGCGTGGTGATGGCGATATTCTTTGGCCGAAGAGGTCAAGTGAATAACGTCTTGGAAGACATTAAAGGTAACATCTGGGTGGGTATTGGACTTGGCTTAACCGCAGCAATGTGCCAAGCATTGGGCGGCATCATCGCCAAGCCAGTAATGCAAACCAGTATTGACCCAGTTGCGGCTTCTGCTATTCGAATGATCAGTGCCTTTTTCGCCCACAGCATGTTGTTAATTCTAGGAGTCAAAGTCGCTCGCTCGACGCAACACATTACTTGGCGCATATTTGGTATTACTGCGCTTAATGGTTTCTTGGCGATGGCCGTCGGCATGACGCTAATCTTATACGCACTGCAAGAAGGAAATGTAGGTATGGTTGCACTTCTATCTTCAACCACGCCAATTATGTTGCTACCACTGCTCTGGATTTACACTAAACGCCGACCAAACCGATTTGCATGGTTGGGCGCAGCCCTAGCTGTGATTGGTGCGGGCATTTTGGTTCAGTAACCTTACAGACCAGCCCTTATTGCCAGATACAAAAAAGCCCGAGTTTAAACTCGGGCTTTTGTCATTCGGAGCCGTTAGTTAACTATTTAACTAGTACTTCACCCGTCATTTCTGCTGGGATTTCTAGACCAGCTAGAGAAAGCATGGTTGGTGCAAGGTCAGACAGTTTACCGCCTTCTTTGAATTCAACCGCTTTGTCACCTACATAGATTAGAGGTACTGGTAGGTTAGTATGAGCAGTGTGGATGCCGCCAGTTTCAGGGTCGATCATCATTTCTGCGTTACCGTGGTCCGCAGTGATCAATAGTTGACCGCCAACTTCTTTGATTGCTTCAACCACTTTACCCACGCTTTCATCTAGAGCTTCGATTGCTTTCTCAGCCGCTTCATAAACGCCAGTGTGACCAACCATATCTGCGTTCGGGTAGTTACAGATGATGGTATCGAACTTACCAGACTTAATAGCCGCAACCATCTTATCTGTTAGTTCTGGAGAGCTCATTTCAGGCTGCATGTCGTACGTTGCAACTTTTGGAGAAGCAACCAATTGACGCTCTTCGCCTTCAAATTCGTTCTCAACACCACCGTTGAAGAAGAAAGTCACGTGTGCGTATTTCTCTGTTTCAGAGATACGTAGCTGAGTTTGACCTTGTTTAGATAGCCACTCACCGTAAGTGTTTTCTAGAGACGCAGGTGGGAATGCGATAGCTAGAGGGATATCAGCCGCGTATTGAGTCAGCATCACAAAGTTGATTGCTGGGAATACTGCACGCTCAAAGCCGTCAAATGCAGGAACGAATGCACGAGTGATTTGACGTGCACGGTCAGCACGGTAGTTCATGAAGATAACCGCATCACCATCTTGCATGATTGCGTCTTCTTGACCTTCTGCTTTGATAGCTGTTGCTTTAACGAATTCGTCGTTTTCTTCACGAGCGTAAGCCGCTTCTAGACCTGCAACTGCCGTTTCTGCTGTGAACTCAGCTTTAGCTTGAGTTAGAAGATCGTAAGCAACTTGGACGCGATCCCAATTGTTGTCACGGTCCATTGCGTAGTAACGACCTACTAGAGAAGCAACGCGGCCTTTACCTAGTTTCGCAAATAGGTCTTGGAAACGTTGTAGTGAGTTTTCAGCACTACGTGGTGGTGTGTCACGGCCGTCTAGGAAGCAGTGTAGGTAGATTTTCTCTGCGCCACGAGCCGCTGCCATTTCAACTGCAGCGTAAATGTGGTCTTCGTGAGAGTGAACACCGCCTGGAGACATCAGGCCCATGATGTGTACTGCTTTTTCAGCTTTCACAGCAGAGTCGATTGCTTCAACTAGCGCAGGCGTTTGTTCGAACTCACCATCAGCAATTGATTTAGTGATACGAGTCAGGTCTTGGTATACAACGCGGCCTGCACCAATGTTAGTGTGACCAACTTCAGAGTTACCCATTTGACCATCAGGAAGGCCAACATCCATGCCTGAAGCAGAGATTAATGTGTGTGGGTTATTCGCAATCAGAGCATCCATTACTGGTGTTTTCGCATTCGCAATTGCGTTACTTGCTGTGTCTTCACGGTAACCGTAACCGTCAAGGATAACTAGAGCCAGTGGCTTCTTAGCTGACATAGTGATGACCTCATCAAATTTAAGTAACTTTTGGCGTAGGGCCTCGCTGCCCTATCTAACCTTGAAACAAAACTAGCGTAATTTTACTACACTTTTTAACCAAAACTGTAGGTTAAGATCAAATAATGTTTGCGATTTATTGTTGCTATCTTACAAGTTAAGCGAACAACGAGTCAGTGCCGACAAACGTGTTCCACAAGCATAGTCATTCCTAATACGCTTTGTACACCCCAGTCTAAGTTCGGTTTTCTTACGCTTCTCATTCTTATTTTTGCACTTGAAACAGTGCTAATTTAAAGCAACATCAAACAAGATGGGTTAATACCTATTGTTCTCTTTTCTCAGTAAAACAGAAGTCACTTAAACCGATAAGTCCAATAGGCAAAAGCAATCAAGCTACCAGAGCGAAATGTACGGATAGTAAGGGCATAACGGGTTTATAGAGATCTCAATTATTCGTTAGAAAATTTTAACCCTCTCGCCTAAGAGCCGTAACCTCGCTATACTCCTGCTTTATTTTTCCGCCAACAGCGTAAGAGCTCAAGACATGCAAGAGTACATTGAATTTTTCCAACAGAACATGATTCTATCTTTGGTTTGGGTAGGTCTTCTTGTCGCCTTTATCATGAACATCGTGAAATCAGCGACAGCCGCATACAAAGAAATCAACGTAAACCAACTGACTCATCTTATGAACCGTGAAAACGGCGTTGTAGTGGATATCCGTACCAAGGACGAGTTCAAAAAAGGTCATATCACCGACTCACTTCACATTTTACCGTCAGACATCAAAGCGGGTAACTTGGGTAGCCTTGAAAACCACAAATCAGACCCAATCATTGTTGTATGTAAGACAGGACAGACCGCTCAAGAAAGCGCAAACCTACTAGTAAAAGCTGGCTTCGAAAACGTGAGCCTACTAAAAAATGGTTTGATTGCGTGGAACGAAGCGAACCTGCCGTTAGTTCGCGGTAAGAAGTAGGAACGTGGCAAGAACGAAAGTTCGCATTTAAACGCGCTTTTACCAAGCCTCGCGGACAAAAAACTGAGCAAATTGAAAGCAGTTGGAGCACTAAGTTGTGACGCTTTGCACGTAATACACGCTTCATCTAGTCAAGGTAGATTGGCTCAGTTAGTCTCAGGACATACCAGTTTTCTGAGCTTAGACGTTTCTAGGCTCAACAAATATTGATTTAAGGATTAAAAAATGGCTGAAGCAGCACCTCAAGACGCACAACAAAACTTCGCAATTCAACGCATCTTCCTAAAAGACGTTTCTTTTGAAGCGCCGAACTCTCCAGTAATTTTCCAGAAAGAGTGGAACCCAGACGTTAAACTAGACCTAGACACTCAAAGCCGTGAGCTTGGTGAAGGCGTTTACGAAGTGGTTCTACGCCTAACCGTTACTGTGAAGAACGAAGAAGAGACTGCGTTCCTATGTGAAGTTCAACAAGGTGGTATCTTCACTGCTGAACAAATGGAAGCTGGTCAACTTGCACATTGCCTAGGCGCATTCTGCCCGAACATCCTATTCCCATACGCTCGTGAAACTATCTCAAGCCTAGTCGTTAAAGGTACGTTCCCTCAACTGAACCTAGCGCCAGTAAACTTTGACGCGCTATTCATGAACTACCTACAACAGCAAGCTCAACAAGGCGAAGCTGAAGCGTAATTCACGTTTTATAAGTGACGAATAGCCACAGTGCTGACGTCACCGACTCAAATAAAATGCACAGAGCGTCTACCATTCGATGCAATGTGCATTTTTTATTTCTGACAAAAGTTCCTAGTTCCTAATCGCCAGAAGGCGTAAAATTTGACGATTAGGAACTAGATTCTACTAGTAGCAAGACAATTAGGCGGTAGCATGACACAAGCAAATACAAACAATGCTTACGGTAAAGACATCGCAATGACTGTGATTGGCGCAGGCTCATACGGCACCTCTTTGGCAATCTCACTCGCTCGTAACGGCGCGAACGTTGTCCTTTGGGGACACGAGCCAGAGCACATGGCTCGCCTAGAAGCAGACCGAGCTAACCATGCCTTCTTACCAGGTGTTGATTTCCCTGAAAGCTTGATCATTGAATCGGATTTAGAAAAAGCCGTTCAAGCAAGCCGAGATTTGTTGGTTGTGGTTCCAAGCCATGTCTTTGGCATCGTGCTAAACAGCTGTAAACCATTCTTGCGCGAAGACTCTCGCATCTGTTGGGCAACCAAAGGGCTTGAACCTGAAACGGGGCGCCTACTGAAAGACGTTGCTTATGACATTATCGGTGAAAACTACTCACTAGCAGTATTGTCTGGCCCAACGTTTGCGAAAGAGCTCGCAATGGGTATGCCGACTGCAATTTCAGTTGCGTCTCCAGATTCTGAATTTGTTGCGGATCTACAAGAAAAAATCCACTGTAGCAAAACCTTCCGCGTATATGCCAATAGTGACTTTATTGGTATGCAATTGGGCGGCGCTGTGAAAAACGTTATTGCGATTGGTGCGGGTATGTCTGATGGTATCGGTTTTGGCGCCAACGCCCGTACTGCATTAATTACTCGTGGCTTGGCTGAAATGAGTCGCCTTGGTGCTGCGCTAGGTGCACAGCCAGAAACCTTTATGGGCATGGCGGGTTTAGGCGATCTTGTCCTGACATGTACCGATAACCAATCACGTAACCGACGCTTTGGCTTGGCATTAGGCCAAGGTAAAGACGTTGATACGGCTCAAGAAGAAATTGGCCAAGTGGTTGAGGGTTACCGCAATACAAAAGAAGTATGGCTACTTTCTCAACGTATGGGTGTTGAGATGCCGATAGTTGATCAAATTTATCAAGTATTGTATCAAGGAAAAGATGCGCGCTTAGCAGCGCAAGATTTACTTGCTCGTGACAAAAAAGCCGAAGGAAAGTAGCAATCTACCGCCCTTTGCAGCTCATCTGAGAAAAATTGAAGTTGTCGGGTCACGGAAGAACCACTCTGGATATTGAGAATGAAACACTGCGAAAAACAAAAAGTCTGGAACAAAATTGTCTCAGAAGCCCGTGAAATGTCAGAACAAGAGCCTATGCTGGCAAGCTTCTATCATGCCACCATTATCAAGCATGAAAGTTTATGTGCCGCTCTGAGTTATATTCTGGCTAACAAATTGAACACCGCTTCCATGCCAGCGATGGCTGTGCGTGAAGTGGTTGAAGAAGCCTTTGCGGCTGATCCAACCATCACTGACGGTGCGGCTTGTGATATTTGTGCCACGGTCAATCGCGACCCTGCTGTTTCAATGTACTCAATGCCATTGCTGTACCTAAAAGGCTATCACGCACTGCAAGGCTACCGAGTAGCAAACTGGCTGTGGAAGCAAGGTCGTCACGCTCTTGCGACTTACCTACAAAATCAGATTTCGGTAGCATGTCAGGTCGATATCCACCCTGCAGCGCGCATTGGTAGTGGCATCATGCTCGACCATGCAACAGGCATCGTGATTGGTGAAACTGCCGTGGTCGAAAACGACGTGTCTATACTGCAAGATGTCACCCTTGGTGGTACTGGTAAAGAATGCGGTGATCGTCACCCGAAAATTCGTGAGGGTGTGATGATCGGAGCTGGTGCAAAGATTCTTGGCAATATCGAAGTCGGTGAAGGCGCGAAAATCGGATCTTGCTCTGTGGTATTGCAAGCCGTGCCTCCTCACACAACGGTGGCTGGCGTGCCTGCAAAAATCGTCGGACGTCCAAAAACGGACAAACCCTCTCTCGATATGGATCAAGGCTTTAACGGCAAGTCGCAAAGCTTTATCCATGGAGATGGTATTTAATCGTCAACAAACCTTTTTGACAACAACGTGGTAGGTAACTCTCAAGTGCGAAAACAAAATCACCCTGTTCTACGCTCGGCTATTTTATTAACTTGTGCTTTATCTGCCACTTATCCCATTACCTCCTCTGCTGTGAGTCAGCAAGAGCTCAAAGGCGTATCCAGTGAGATAAGCCGTCAGCGCAAATCGCTCTCTTCCCAAGAAAAGCAGCTCAATGAGTTACAGAAATCACTAAAAGATCAAGAGCTTGGTATTTCTAAGCTTGAGCGTGAAATACGACAAACCAAGTCTAACCTCGCACAAGCAGACAAAAACATAGAAAACCTGGAAGAGAAAATTGCCTTGCAAGAAGCACAGCGTCAAGAGCAAGAAGAAGAACTCAAACAGCTGCTGCAAACGTATTACGTAACCGAGCGAGCGAAGGCCAATGGTCACTTGTTAAATCAAGGTGTGGAAGAAGACCGCATGAGCCAATACTTCCAGCATTTAGCTAAAGCACGTGCTGAAGTGATTGATGCGATCACCAAAATAACCCAAGAATTAGCGCACAACAAAAACCAGCTCGAGCTAGAAAAAAAGCAAATCGAGACTCTGCTCAAGCAGCAATCCGAAAAACGTACAGCGCTAGCGAGTACACAATCCAAGCGTAAGCAAACCCTGAATAAAATTCAGAGCAGTATCAAGAATGACAAACGCTACTTAGCAGAGCTGCAACGCAACGAAACCCGTTTAAAAGCAGAGATCGCCAAAGCAGCGAAGCGTAATGCGGTGCCAATGGACGGACTCGGCAAACAGCGCGGTAAGTTGCCTTGGCCACTAAAAGGCAGTGTGTTACACAACTTTGGTACGCGACAAACCGGGCAGGTAAACTGGAAGGGCATGGTGCTGTCTGCCAACTATGGTCAACAAGTGAAAGCCGTTTATCCTGGTACTGTCGTATTTGCGGAGTATCTGCGCGGATACGGTTTAGTGGTACTGCTCGACCACGGCAAAGGTGACATGACCCTCTATGGTTACAACCAAGCCTTAACTAAAAAAGAAGGCGACCGAGTCACCGCCGGCGAAGTGATTGCTCTCGCGGGTGATACGGGCGGTCAAGACAGGCCATCGCTGTACTTCGAAATTCGTCGTAATAGTGAAGCGCAGAATCCGAAATCTTGGTTAAAGCGCTAATTATCTGACTTATTGACTTGTCATAAAAAAGGAGCCACTCGGCTCCTTTTTTGTATTCATATTTTGGAAAATACTATGCGTAGTAGGTTTCTACCGCATCAATAAAAGCATTCACATCATCTTTGCTTAACGCGTTGATTCCTGCCGCCGCCTCTCGCCCCCCACCTGTCGGGAACTGACCACACACGGCCACGGCACCTTGTTTATTGTTTAACGGGGCACGGAGTGAAACCGTATAAGTCCCATCTGCATTTTCAGTAAGTACCGCATGCGCAGAGTCAGGGTTTTGGTTTGCCAGCCAGTTGCCATAAACACCACTGATTCGGCGTGATGCCGCCGTGTTTGGTAACTCAAACAACTTCAGCTTACCGCTCTCATGCATGGCAGGCACTGCGAGAGCCGCCTCCATGTCTTGTTGGTAAGCCGATTGCAATTGGTAGTATGGCGAGGCCTTATCTTCAATAGCTTCAAATGGCGACGTGTACTTCAGCAAAGCTCGGTACAGCTCCGCAGGATGAAAGTGTAAATCTTCGACCTTCGATCCGTAGCCGTTGTAGTTAATTAAAGTACCCAGCTCTTTTAGCTGCTCTTTCTGTTGCTGCGACAAGCCCGCGTTATTCGCTAACTCATCGGCTTTAGCAATCATGTTATCGCCATAAGCCGCCGTAATCGCCCAGTCATGAAAACGCCCATCAAGCAACTTATCGACAATCAACGCCGTGCACATGTTGGCATCGAGATCGATGTGCGCATCCAAATTACCATGCTGAGGAATGTCGCCCGCTTTGTGATGATCGGCGTAAAAGACGTGCGCGCCTTGAGCCAAAGCTTGCTCTAGACCTGCCATGTTCTTTTCCATCGAAATGTCTAACACAGTCAGCTCATCACCCGCTTGCACGTCTACTTTTTCCACCAGCTTGATGTCGCGCTTTACACCGGTTATTAACTGGGCATCGACAGGATCAGCCAAACGCAATTGTAGAAGAGCAATGATGCCATCAGCATCACCATTAAAAATGTCGTAATTCATGGGGCGATAGTTCCTTTATCGAGAATCTTATCCCTGCAAGGGTTTTTAGCGTATGGGACTATTGTGCGTGGCATATTTGACAAGTCAACTCGAGCCACGACTCGAAAATGAGAGTGACTCTCGAAATATTAAGCAGTTTGACGTTTAACTGTGTAGATTGCTAACCGCATCTTCTAATAACAGTAGCTGCTCTAAGCCCTGCTCAGTTGCTAATGGCTTAACGACATTAAGCATCTGCAACATCCCTTGCTTCACCATTTGCTCGGTAATGTTGGTTTTTGAAGCCATCGCGGATTGATACGCCAACCAACTACACGCAATCAAGTGCAATGTACATACCAATGACTTCAACTGTTGTTGATCGACTTTCAACAGCTTCATCGTTACGAACTCTTGCATAATAGCAATGAGGTTCGCTTGCAGCTTCTCTTGCACATCGATGTACTGTTCGTGTAGCTGTTCATCTCGTGACAGGATTTCTGGTAAGTTTGCGTAGAAAAAGCGGTATTTCCACATCAAGGTAAAAATAGAGTCTAGGTAGCTCTTCAGCATAGTAAGGCTCTCTTGCGAACCTTGAATAGGGGTAAATCTTTCTAAAAGTTCTGCTGAATAAAGCGCAAAGATCTCACGAACGATTTCTTGCTTATTGCGGAAGTGGTAATACAGATTACCAGGGCTAATTTCGATGTGATCGGCAATGTGATTGGTGGTGATGTTTCGCTCACCATGTTGGTTGAACAACTCCAGTGCCGCGTAGACGATTTTGTCGCGCGTTTTCATTGTTATCGTGTTCCCTCTTCATTAACGAATCGAGTATAGCGACTTCACCAACCTAGGTCGATAGAGGCTCCAAATACGGTAACATAACAGACCAGTTAAGATGCCAGTTGAGTTGGCGACAAGGTCTAACCAAGAAGTTTGTCGCCCTACATACCCTTGCAACCACTCAATAACGGCGCTGAATAGCAAAATACCAATCGCCACCGCCCAACGTTGACGCCAACGCCACACGCAAAAGCAACCTAAAAACGCAAAGCCGCTATACGCCATAGCGTGCTGCATTTTGTCGAGATACGCGATATTGCCCCAGTCTTGCAGTTCACCTGAACTCAGAGATAAAAAAGCGATCAATATGGCGTAGCTAAAGATGACGAAACGTGCAGCCGTCAGGTTCATTGGACGTCCTTATGCAATTGGAAATGGAAAGGCCGTCACTTGATCAATGTGGTCACAGCCTAGCGCCAGCATGATCAAACGATCGATACCCAACGCGACCCCTGCACAATCTGGCAACCCTGCTTCCAGTGCAGAGATCAGATGATAATCGATCGGCTGTGGTTTTAAACCCATTTCGATACGCTTTGCGTTATCTTGTTCAAAGCGCGCTAATTGCTCTTTCGGGTTATCCAGTTCATGAAATCCGTTCGCCAGCTCTATCCCCTTAAAGTACACTTCAAAACGATCCGCGACGCGATGATCTTGAGGATTGATTTTCGCAAGCGCCGCCTGTGATGCAGGGAAGTCGTACACAAAAGCCGGCACGTCCTGACCAATTTTGTTTTCTACTCCCACGCTAAATAGTAGTTGCAGCAGCGTATCGCGATCTTCTTCTGGCTCAGCAATGTCACTCAAACCCAGCTTGCTTGCCGCCGCTTTCAGCTCAGTCATCGAGCCTTCCAGTGGACACACACCCAACACATCAATGAAGGCTTGCTGATACGTCATGCGCTGCGCTGCGCCACACTTCAATACCAGCTGCAACAGGTCATCCATTTCATCCATCAATTTATGATGGTCAAAGCCAACGCGATACCACTCCAACATCGTGAATTCAGGGTTGTGGTAGCGACCATTCTCTTCATTACGAAATGCTTTGTTGATTTGATAAATACAACCGCTGCCCGCAGCCAAAAGGCGCTTCATATGGAATTCTGGGCTGGTCATAAAAAACAGCTTACTGCCATCGGCATAGCCTGGGCCAACAAACTCGGTTTGGAAAGTATGCAAATGGATGTCAGTCACGGTTGCGTGACTCATGGCTGGCGTATCGACTTCCATCACCTGTCGGTCAGCGAAGAATTGTCGAATCGACGCGATTAACGTCGCACGTTGACGAAGTTGGTCAATGGAAGCAGTAGGTTGCCAGTTGGTTTGCATAACAAGTCTCTCAAACTTTAATTCAGCGAGGAAAGTCTCATTCTACATGCTTTTTCCTCTTCAAGAAGAGAGGAATATCCCTTCTTCTTTTTACTAATGTGCTCGCAAATTTGAGGCAAGCATTACTCGTGCCGCAGAACAAAAAACACTCAGTTAAAATCCTATTATCCATGCGGTTAATGTCACGCAACACGGGTTTAACATCCCTAATGTTAATGCTTGAGGGCCAAAACCTCGATGCCGTGATAGCAGTCACATAACCTATAAATTCTATGCCCTTAAGTGCATTACCGAAGCAAAAACCCAATTACATCAATTTTTCTGCCATGTGGCTCATCTACACTAACCCTACTACTTTTGGGGAGTTCTTTTTAAGGAGCGCCTCGTAATGACAATAACAAGCGGATTTCCGCAATCACACACTGGAGGATAACTGTGCAAATTATCACCACAGATATCGCAGTCATCGGCGCAGGCGGCGCTGGTCTTCGTACTGCTATTGCAGCGGCTGAAGCAAACCCAGACTTAGAAGTCGCTCTGATTTCTAAAGTTTATCCAATGCGCTCCCACACGGTCGCTGCAGAGGGTGGCTCAGCAGCAGTTATCAAGGATGAAGATAGCTTAGACAACCACTTCAACGACACTGTTGGTGGTGGTGACTGGCTATGTGAACAGGATGTTGTTGAATACTTTGTAGAGAACGCGACTCGCGAAATGATCCAAATGGAGCAATGGGGTTGCCCATGGAGTCGTAAAGAGAACGGTGAAGTCAACGTACGCCGCTTTGGTGGTATGAAGGTTGAACGTACTTGGTTCGCTGCAGACAAAACTGGCTTCCACATGCTTCATACGCTATTCCAGACATCAATGAAGTACAGCAACATCAAACGTTTTGATGAGTACTTTGTGGTGGATCTGCTTGTTGATGAAGGCGAAGTTCAAGGTCTGATTGCTATTCACATGTCTGAAGGCGAGCTTGTTACTATCAAAGCAAAATCTGTTGTTCTAGCAACAGGTGGCGCGGGCCGTGTTTACCACTGTAACACCAACGGCGGTATCGTAACGGGCGATGGTATGGCAATGGCTTACCGTCACGGCGTTCCTCTACGTGATATGGAATTCGTTCAATACCACCCAACCGGTCTTCCAGGCACAGGTATCCTGATGACGGAAGGTTGTCGTGGTGAAGGCGGTATCATCGTTAACAAGAATGGCTACCGTTACCTACAAGATTACGGCATGGGCCCTGAAACTCCAGTTGGCCAACCGAAGAACAAATACATGGAACTGGGTCCTCGTGACAAAGTTTCTCAAGCTTTCTGGCACGAACAACAGAAAGGCAACACCATCAAACACCCACTGGGTGACGTGGTGCACCTAGACCTTCGCCACCTTGGTGAAGAGTACCTACAAGAGCGTCTACCGTTCATCTGTGAGCTAGCAAAAGCTTACGTAAACGTAGACCCAGCAAAAGAGCCGATTCCAATTCGTCCAACCGTTCACTACACCATGGGTGGTATTGAAACGGACGGCGGCTGTGAAACTCGCATTAAAGGCCTATTCGCGGTTGGTGAATGTGCATCTGTTGGCCTTCACGGTGCGAACCGTCTAGGTTCTAACTCACTGGCTGAATTCGTGGTATTTGGCCGCGTAGCTGGTGAAAACGCAGTGAAACGTGCGGCAGAATTCAAAGGCTGGAACGACGCGGCAATTGACGCGCAAGTAAAAGCAGTTGAAGAACGCATCGCGAAACTGATGAACCAAGAAGGCGACGAAAACTGGGCAGAGATCCGCACAGAAATGGGTCACACCATGGAAGCGGGCTGTGGTATCTACCGCCAAGAAGATTTGATGCAAGCGACTATCGACAAAATCACTGAGTTGAAAGAACGCTACAAACGCATCAGCATCAAAGACAAAGGTAAAGTGTTCAACACAGACCTTCTATACGCAATCGAAGTGGGTTACGGCCTAGAAGTCGCAGAAGCGATGGTTCACTCTGCGATTCTACGTAAAGAATCGCGCGGCGCGCACCAGCGTCTAGACGACGGTTGTACAGAACGTGATGACGTGAACTTCCTAAAACACTCACTTGCTTTCTACAAGCCAGAGTCAGCACCAAGTATCGATTACAGCAATGTGACCATCACTAAGTCACAACCAAAAGCTCGTCTATACGGTGAAGCAGCAGAAAAAGCAGCGGCTGAAGAGAAGAACGCAGAGGAGCAAGCATAATGTCAGCAAATCGCATTCAAAAAGTAGACATCCTGCGTTACGACCCAGAAAAAGATGCAGAACCATACAAGCAAACATTCGAAGTCCCATTCGATGAAACCATGTCTGTACTTGACGCACTTGGTTACATCAAAGACCACCTAGACAAAGATCTGTCTTACCGTTGGTCTTGCCGTATGGCGATCTGTGGTTCTTGCGGCATCATGGTGAACAACGTACCGAAACTTGCTTGTAAGAGCTTCCTACGTGACTACCCAGACGGTGTGGCTATCGAGCCTCTAGCGAACTTCCCAATCGAGAAAGACTTGATTGTTGATATGACGCCATTCATCGAGCGCCTAGAAGCAATCAAACCATACATCATTGGTAACGATCGTAAACCAGAAGACGGTACGAACTTGCAAACGCCAGAACAGATGGCGAAATACAAGCAGTTCGCTGGCTGTATCAACTGTGGTCTGTGCTATGCCGCATGTCCTCAGTTTGGTCTTAACCCAGAGTTCATCGGTCCTGCTGCACTAACGCTAGCCCACCGCTACAACCTAGACAGCCGTGACAACGGTAAAGATGAGCGCATGAAGCTTATCAACGGTGAAAACGGTGCTTGGGGTTGTACGTTTGTTGGTTACTGTTCTGAAGTTTGTCCGAAGAACGTTGACCCAGCAGCGGCAGTAAACCAAGGCAAAGTGGAGTCTTCTATGGACTTCGTGATTGCTATGTTGAAACCTGATGGTTCACCAAAGAAAGTGGAGGCATAAGGATGAGCAATCGTAAACCTTACGTTCGTGAAGTTAAACGCACTTGGTGGAAGAACCATCCTTTCTACCGCTTCTACATGCTACGTGAAGCGACGGTGCTTCCGTTAATCCTATTCACTCTGTTCCTAACTTTCGGTTTAGGTTGCTTGGTGAAAGGTCCTGAAGCATGGCAAGGTTGGTTAGCGTTCATGGCGAACCCAATCGTCGTCGCAATCAACATCGTTGCACTACTCGGTAGCCTATTCCACGCTCAAACTTTCTTCAGCATGATGCCACAAGTAATGCCAATTCGTTTGAAGGGCAAACCAGTGGACAAGAAGATCATCGTATTGACTCAGTGGGCCGCTGTTGCGTTCATCTCACTGATCGTTCTCATCGTGGTGTAAGGAGCTGAGCAATGAAACCGAATTATAGTGTAAACACATCACCAAAACGTTCTGATGAGCCAATCTGGTGGGGTCTGTTTGGCGCAGGTGGTACTTGGTTCGCGATGATCACGCCAATCACGGTATTGGTGCTGGGCATCTTGGTCCCACTAGGCGTGATTGATGCAGAAGCGATGAGCTACGAGCGTGTCTCTGCATTCGCAACCAGCATCATCGGTGCGCTATTCATCATTGGCACGCTAGCATTGCCAATGTGGCATGCAATGCACCGTGTACACCACGGCATGCACGACCTTAAATTCCACACTGGTGTGATTGGTAAAATTGCATGCTATGCATTTGCAGGCCTCATCACTGCACTAGCAGTTATCTTTATCTTCATGATTTAAGAGACTGACCAAAAAAGAAAAAGCTGGCTAAATGCCAGCTTTTTTATTGCTTTGGGTTACCCATGATCTTTTTGCTTTTTAAGCTTTTGACCACCCATGATCTTATTGCTGTGCGACCTTCTTTGTCTGGTCCATAAGACCCAGAGCACCAAAGCCAGTAATCACATCTAGGTTTGTTTTCAAGCCCGTTTCGTCACTTCCACCAATGTAATTTTGTGGCATCTGAACTTGGAAGTTTTGCAAATTGTTGTACAGCGAGTTCGCTACGTCTCGATTCAATTCTGCCAAGTAAACTTCACGGTTTGCTCCTAACGCTGCATACTTACCTTTTAGGACTTCAGATTCTGCGCGACCTTTCGCTAATATCGCTTTCGCTTCAAACTCAGCAGAAAGTGCGTTCGCTTTTTGAATCGCTAAGTTAGCCTCTGCGATAGCTAGCTCTTTCTCCTTCTCGACTTCAGCAAGTCGTTTGGTCTTTTCCACTTCAACGATTTCACGCTCTGCAATCTGACGTGCAACTTCCACTTCTTTTTGCTGAGCAATAATTGCGAGTTCTTTACCACGCTGGGCGTCTTGCACCTCACGTGTTCGTTGAATCTCTTTGCGTAACTGCTCGGTCTCTGCCTGTGCTTTCGACGTTTCTTGTTCCTGAATCGCGCGAATACGATCCGCCACTAAACGCTTTTTATCTGCCAATAGCTGATCTAATTGCTTTTCTGGCTGCGGGTCACCAATGGTCACCTGCGTCACTTGAATACCGTATTGTTGTAACGGATTGTCTTGACGAATCGGTTGCCCGGTTTTGTCTACGACAGGTACGGTTTTCCAAACCAGTTGATTGGTGCGCTGTAATTGGTTCGGATTAGCTTGATTCGCCCCAACAGGCGCAAGATCCAACTCTTCCACTTCAACCTGACGTCGCTCTGTTAGATAAATCCCCTCTCGTAACTGATCGCCAAGTTTCGATTTGAACTGGTTCAAACCACCTTGGAAAAACTCTTCACCCGTGTATTGGGTTGCGGTAATCACCGTTACGTTACGTGCGTTCTTTACAAGCAGCGCATCGATCAAGTTACTGTTGTTGCGGAACTCTTTATGCATCTTCTTCACCGCTTCAGGGTCATTACTGAGCTTAAAGCGGAATGTTACGGGGATCTGACCAATATAGGTGTCGGCAAATCGAACCTGAATCGCATCAAGACGTTGATAAAAATCTTCGCCCTTGCTGTTACCGAATGACACGGTGATCACTTGGTCATACTTGGTGATTTTGGACAGAAATGGCATACGAAAATGAATGCCAGGTTCAGTAAACACATCCAACTCACCAGTAATATTATTCTGATGCACGTAGCTGTAACCCGCATCGGTCATCAGCACCGAGCTATTAATCGTTAAGCCTATTGCCAACAGCGGTACGCCAAATACGGCTGCTTTTAATCCTTTATGTAGTAACTGACGTCTTTCTTCCACCTTTAAACCCCTTCCTAAACCTCTGCTTTCCATTTTGTTCTCCTTTTTGGATTGTTACTGAGTTAAATCGATAAAAATCAGATTGCTATGCAACTCAGCAACAAGTACTAATGTATCAAAATGTTACATTAAGGAATAATCGACAGATTCATGGAATAAATAAGATTTTTACGAATAATACAAAATCATCAAAAATTTGCGGAGGATATCGATGTTTTACGCAGAGGGATTAAAAGAGAAGAATCACAGGCAATAAAAAAGGCCGCCGAAGCGACCTTTCTAACAATCATATAAAGTGCTTACTTCACACGACCTACGTATTCAGCAGTACGAGTATCTACGCGAATCACTTCACCAATTGAGATGAACAGAGGAACACGAACAACAGCGCCAGTTGATAGCGTCGCTGGTTTACCGCCAGTACCTTGAGTATCACCTTTCAGGCCTGGGTCTGTGTCTACAACTTCTAGCTCAACGAAGTTTGGTGGAGTAACAGTAATTGGGTTACCGTTCCAAAGAGTGATCATACAAGTGTTGTTTTCTACCAACCACTTAGCGTTTTCACCTACCGCTTTTGCATCCGCTGCGATCTGTTCAAACGTTTCACTGTTCATAAAGTGGTAGAATTCGCCGTCTGAATATAGATAATCTAGGTCGATATCCATTACGTCTGCCACTTCACAAGTGTCACCAGACTTGAATGTTTTCTCTAGCACTTTACCAGAAAGAAGTTTACGAATTTTAACACGGTTGAACGCTTGGCCTTTACCTGGTTTAACGTATTCGTTTTCCAGAATTACACAAGGCTCGTTATCAAGCATTAACTTAAGACCGCCTTTAAATTCATTGGTGCTAACTGTAGCCATTTTTTCCTCTTACATTCTTAGAGCTAAATTCAATGCCGCACATAATAACCCGAAAAGTCGAATCTGTTGAGCAAAACTGGCTCAAACAGTTGGCGAATGGGATCTCTGATCCTGCAAGATTGCTCGAAATACTGGAAATTGATCCTTCACCGTGGCAAGACGGGTTTGCCGCGCGCAAGCTGTTTGCACAGCGTGTACCGCAAAGTTTTGTCGATAGGATGGAGAAAGGCAACCCTAAAGACCCTCTTTTACGTCAGGTTTTACCACTGAGCGACGAATTTGAGGTGCATCCGGGTTACTCCAATGATCCATTGGAAGAGCAGGACAATGAAGTCCCTGGCATGCTACACAAGTATCGCAACCGCGCCCTGATGATTGTCAAAGGTGGCTGCGCGGTAAATTGCCGTTACTGCTTTCGTCGTCACTTCCCTTATCAAGAGAACAAAAGCGGGAAACAAGCCTGGACCAAGTGCTTAGAGTACCTGGCACAACAACCAGAGTTGAACGAAGTCATCTTCTCAGGTGGTGATCCATTAATGGCAAAAGACGATGAACTTCATTGGCTTTTAGAGCACATTGCTCATATTCCTCACATCAAACGTCTGCGTATTCATAGCCGTTTACCTGTGGTGATTCCAGCTCGAGTCACTGATGAACTATGCCAACTGCTGCAAGCATCAAGGTTACAAATCATCCTCGTCACTCACATCAACCATGCCAACGAAATCAATGACGAATTTTCTGAACAGATGTTCAAGCTCAAAAGAGCGGGCGTTACGCTTCTAAACCAAGGCGTTCTGCTGAAAGGCGTGAATGATTCGGTAGAAGCTCAAGTGGCGTTAAGTGAGGCCTTATTTGATGCGGGCATCTTGCCTTATTACCTCCACGTTCTTGATAAGGTGCAAGGCGCAGCGCACTACTTTATTTCGGACGAAGAAGCGAAAGCTATTATGCGCGGACTCATCACGCGTGTATCGGGTTATCTGGTACCAAAACTCACACGAGAAATTGGTGGTAGGCCAAGTAAAACGCCGTTGGATTTGCATTTAGAATAAGCTCTGACACTCAATTAAATTTGTCGTCTAGATTGATTATTTTTGTTCGCTTTGCACGGTAAGTCTATGCATACTCCGCACTTTTGGAGGTCAAGATGCATACAGCATTCGAACAAATTTTCGATCTTGGCCCATTCAGTTGGCCTGCCCTACTATGCTGCGCCATTAATGGGCTCATGATCGGTATAGAGCGCCAAACTCGTGGTAAACCGGTTGGCATTCGCACAGCAATATTAATTATTTCAGGCACCTACCTGTTTATGTCGATGGCAGTGTCGTTATCGCCAAATACACTTGATCAAGCACGAGTGCTTGGTCAGATCATTACTGGCGTCGGCTTCTTAGGTGCTGGCGTTATGATGACACTTGATGGAAAAATCCATGGCGTAACATCCGCGGCTGTAATATGGGTGCTAGCAGGTTTAGGTTTGATGATAGGTTTGGGTTATTTAACGCAGTCGGTGGTTATTACTCTCCTGACACTAACCGTGTTGTTAGGTGTGGATAAAGCAGAAAACCACATCAAAGCATTACGCCGCGGTGTTCATCAAAGAATTCAACAACGCAAAACTTCATCACGATTAATTAAATAGTTAACGCTCCGAGAAACTCACTTCATCTCATCAGTAATTAAAGAGCCCTCGACGAACATCGAGGGCTTTCTGTATATAAAGATTCTGACTTTCTCAGGGATTACTTAGCAAAGTTGATGAGTGGGAAACACTTGAAGAAACCGTTATCCGCACAGTTCAAAAGACCAATTTGCACGCCATCGATTTGATCGGTCATGTTGAAGAAACCAAACTGGAAATTAGACTTCTTAGAGATACTCGCTAAGCCCACATCCGCCATGGTGTAGCCTTCAGAATAGTTCACCGCGCTCCAGTTCAAGCCTTTTACGTTGTTCGTAATGTTAACAGCACCCAAGTTAACACCCGTCGTCTGACCTTGGTTCCAGTTAACTAAGCCTAAAGACGCGCCTTTCATTTCTTGATTTACTTTTGCTGCGCCAAAAAACAGACCGAAGTTCACACCTGTCGTACGATCCGTTTCTGACATACCAAGCAGTGAAAAGTCGACACCTTTAACCTCATTTACCTGTCCATGCAACACAGCTAAACGAACACCACCAACTGAAGAATTCGAAGGTGCGTTTGTGTTATCGATAGTAGAGAACATCACAGGTGTACTGTCGGCAAAAGCAACAGGTGATGCGATAGCGACTGCAACCGCCAATGACGTCATAAGCTTTTTCATTTTCATCTCCATGATGGGAAGCAACAATTTACAACATAGTGTAATGTTCAGATTTTGCTCTGTCCCAGTTCAAAAAGTGTTAGCAATAGGTCAGATTTAACCATCTGACTCAAAAGAAAAAATATTTCTCTTCGATTTTTTGCTTCTGAAATGGCGCTTTTTACGCTCAAAAATTTCATGATAAGCCACACCAGGACGTCATGTTTCTCAGGTGGCACGCATAAAAAAGTCGAGGCATCTGCCTCGACTTTTAAAGGTTTGGTCGGTTATCTTTCCGCTATAAGGGCTTCCTTAGAGCGATGAGATAAGCTGGCTTACATCATGCCGCCCATACCGCCCATGCCACCCATGCCGCCCATGTCAGGCATCGCTGGCGCGTCTTTTTGCGGTAGGTCAGTAACCATCGCTTCAGTTGTGATCATCAGACCTGCAACCGATGCTGCGAATTGTAGTGCAGAACGAGTAACTTTAGTTGGATCTAGGATACCCATTTCTAGCATGTCGCCGTATTCGCCTGTTGCCGCGTTGTAGCCGTAGCTACCTTCACCCGCTTTCACGTTGTTCGCAACAACTGAGTCTTCCTCACCTGCGTTCTTCGTGATTTGACGGATTGGCGCTTCCATTGCACGTAGTGCAACGCGGATACCAACGTTTTGTTCTTCGTTGTCACCCGTTAGGTGAGCAATCTTAGATGCCGCGCGGATAAGTGCAACACCACCACCAGCAACAACACCTTCTTCAACCGCTGCGCGAGTTGCGGCTAGCGCATCTTCTACACGGTCTTTCTTCTCTTTCATTTCAACTTCAGTCGCAGCACCAACTTTGATTACTGCAACACCGCCAGCCAGTTTAGCTACGCGCTCTTGTAGTTTCTCTTTGTCGTAGTCTGAAGTTGCGTCTTCGATTTGTTGACGAATCTGAGCAACACGGCCAGAGATCATCTCTTCTTCACCGATACCATCGATGATAGTCGTGTTTTCTTTCGTGATAGAAACACGCTTTGCTTGACCTAGATCTTCTAGTGCAACTTTTTCTAGCTCTAGACCGATCTCTTCAGAAATCACAGTACCGCCAGTTAGGATAGCGATGTCTTGTAGCATTGCTTTACGGCGGTCACCGAAACCAGGTGCTTTCACAGCTGCAACTTTTACGATGCCACGCATGTTGTTCACAACCAATGTTGCTAGCGCTTCGCCTTCTACATCTTCTGCAATGATAAGCAGTGGACGAGATGCTTTCGCGACAGCTTCTAGCGTTGGAAGAAGCTCACGAATGTTTGAGATCTTCTTGTCTACTAGAAGAATGAATGGGTTTTCTAGATCAACACTGCCTGATTCTTGGTTGTTGATGAAGTAAGGAGACAGGTAACCGCGGTCGAACTGCATACCTTCTACTACGTCTAACTCGTCTTGTAGCGCCTGACCTTCTTCAACCGTGATAACGCCATCACGACCCACACGCTCCATTGCTTCTGCAATGATATTACCTACGCTTGCGTCTGAGTTTGCAGAGATAGTACCAACCTGCGCGATCGCTTTTGTGTCGTTACATTCAACAGAAAGCTCTTTTAGTTGCTCAACTGCCGCAGCAACAGCTTTGTCGATACCACGCTTAAGATCCATTGGGTTCATGCCCGCCGCGACTGCTTTTAGACCTTCGTTAACGATAGATTGCGCTAGTACCGTTGCTGTTGTTGTACCGTCACCCGCTGCGTCGTTTGCTTTAGACGCAACTTCTTTAACCATTTGTGCGCCCATGTTCTGGAATTTATCTTCCAGCTCGATTTCACGCGCTACTGATACACCATCTTTAGTGATAGTTGGTGCACCAAAAGATTTGTCTAGAACGACATTACGTCCTTTAGGACCCAGTGTTACTTTTACTGCGTCAGCCAGAACGTTTACACCTTCCAGCATTTTAACTCGTGCGTCATTACCAAATTTAACGTCTTTAGCAGCCATCTTTGATTTCCTTTCTAAAATTCTTTGTGTGTAATTTCGTAATTGAATCTGAGCAAAAAATTACTCAATGATTGCTATTATTCAACGATCGCCATGATGTCGTTTTCAGACATGACAAGCACTTCTTTACCGTCGATTTTTTCAGTTTTTGTACCGTAACCTTCAGCGAAGATAACGGTATCACCGACTTTAACGTCTAGTGGCAGTACGGTGCCGTTTTCTAGGATGCGGCCTTTACCCACAGCTAGAACAACACCGCGAGTCGATTTTTCTGCAGCAGAACCAGTCAGAACGATGCCACCAGCAGACTTAGATTCAACTTCTTTACGTTCAACGATAACTCGGTCATGTAATGGACGAATGTTCATCGGTCGTCTCTCCTGAAAATTTCCATGTTTATTTGATAATTGTCCTTAGGGACTGTAGCCCCAGACACGTGATCCCTATATAAGGGGTCGAAGCAGCGATCCCAAGGGGGTGGCACAAAATTTTTGTGACTTAGTTAAAATAACGAACAACTAGGCAACGGTTTGCGTTAGAAATGCTCACTCGCTCGACATCTCGCTTTCTTGTATCCTTGCAGTTTGCTCACCAGATAGTTGTCACACATGCAGGAAAATAACAAGCTGGAACCCCAAGCGACCGATAAGCATGGTTTGTTGACCGCACCCATTCCTGAAACGCTGCGGAAAATGACCGTACCCATGACCATGGGCATGATCGCAATTTTGATGTTTAACTTGGTGGACACGTTTTTTATCTCGTTGCTTGGCACTCAAGCGCTAGCAGCTATCAGCTATACCTTCCCTGTCACCTTTGCGGTTAACTGCATTACGATGGGGATTGGGATGGGACTATCGACCAATATTGGTCGCTTGCTTGGGCAAGGTCATGCACCACAAGCTGCTCGGTTCACCACCCACGGTTTGTTATTAGCCGTGTTACTTGTGGCTATCGCGTCTTCTATTGGCTTTACCACCATTGCGCCATTGTTTCGTTTTCTTGGTGCGTCTGATGATCTCATCCCTCTTATTGAGCAGTATATGCAGGTCTGGTATCTCACCATTCCTCTGCTAGTGATCCCAATGGCGGGCAACAGTGCTATCCGAGCTACTGGCGACACAAAAACACCAGCAAAAGTCATGATGTTGGCTGGTTTGATTAATGGCATGCTCGATCCATTGTTGATTTTCGGTTATGGCCCTTTTCCGGAACTTGGCATTCAAGGCGCAGCCATAGCAAGTGCCTTTAGCTGGTTAGGTGCTTTGTGTGGCTCATTCTATGTGCTAATTAAACGGGAAAAATTGCTTGCTCAACCCCAATGGGCTTTGCTGAAACAAGACTGGCAACAGACACTAAAAATTGGTACCCCTGCAGCGCTATCAAACGCGATGAATCCGTTGTCCGGTGCCATTCTGATGATGCTGTTATCCAACCACGGTACAGCGGCGGTTGCTGCTTACGGCGCAGCGCAGCGTATTGAGTCTATATTGATTTTAGTATTGATGTCGCTGACCTCTGCCCTCACACCGTTTATGGCACAAAATTTAGGAGCCAAACAACCGCAACGAGCCTTTTCCGGTTTATTTATTAGCATGCGTTTTGCAGTGGTATTCCAAGGGTTTATCTTCTTGATGATGGTACCGCTGAGCATTCCTCTGGCTGCGCTGTTTTCTCAGGAAGATGCGGTGAAAAACCTGCTTTGGCATTATTTACTGGTGGTGCCATTTAGTTATGGCTTCCAAGGCATCGTGATGATGTTAGTCAGTGGTTTGAATGCGATGCACAAGCCATTGCGTGCATTCCAGTGGAGCTTTATGCGGCTGTTCATTTTTACCTTGCCATCGGCGTGGGTCGGGAGCCAAATCTACAGCATTGAAGGCTTGTTTATCGGTATCGCGGTTGGGAATACGTTGGGTGGGCTACTGGGCTACTTGTTTGCGCTGCGCGAGCGCAAATTAACGCTCATAGAGCAGAGCAGCGTGTCTTAACACTCGTCTATCACTAGTTTCTTTTTGTTGATTATCAAATACAAAAAAACCGCGGAAAGCCGCGGTTTTGTTTATCTATTTCAAGCTTGCTTAGAACAACTCTTCAGCAACTTTGTATAGATCGTTGCGTACTGGACGCTTCATGTTTTCGATTGCGTCGATGATATCGTGGTGAACAAGTTGCTCTTTCACGATACCTACACAACGACCACCATGACCTTCGATCAATAGGTGAACAGCGTAGTTACCCATACGAGATGCTAGTACGCGGTCAAATGCAGTTGGACGACCACCACGTTGGATGTGACCAAGTACTGTTGCACGAGTTTCACGACCTGTCGCGGCTTCGATGTCACGTGCTAGTTCATTAGCATCCATCATTAGCTCAGTAAGCGCGATGATCGCGTGTTTCTTACCTTTAGCGATACCATCTTGGATGTTGCTGATCAGCTTGTCTTTGTCTAGACCAGTTTCCGGAGTGATGATGTATTCACAACCGCCCGCAATTGCAGACATCAGAGTCAAATCACCACAGTGACGGCCCATGATTTCTACAATTGAAATGCGTTGGTGAGATGAAGAAGTATCACGTAGACGGTCGATTGCATCGATAACGGTGTTTAGTGCACTTAGGTAGCCCACAGTGTAATCCGTACCTGCGATATCGTTGTCGATTGTGCCCGGAAGACCGATACATGGGTAACCCATTTCAGTCAGTTTCTTCGCACCCATGTACGAACCATCGCCACCGATTACCACTAGTGCATCGATACCATGTTTTTTCAGGTTCTCAATCGCTTTTTCACGAACTTCCACTTGTTTAAATTCAGGGAAACGTGCAGAACCTAGGAACGTACCACCTTTGTTGATCACATCTGAAACGCTAGAACGATCTAGCTTCTCGATGCGGCCTTCGTATAGGCCTAGGTAGCCGTCGTACACACCGAATACTTCCAATCCTTCGGATAGTGCTGTACGTACTACGCCGCGTATCGCAGCGTTCATACCAGGTGCGTCACCGCCACTTGTTAAAACACCGATCTTCTTAATCATGCTCACCCTCGATCTTTGGCAATCAATTATTTAATTTTCTTTTAGGCCCCTTGTTACCAAGCAACCTGCATAATCCAGAACTGTGCGTTATGTTACATTTCCTCTACAGGATTACCAATGAAAACGCACTTTTTTATGTAACTTTTCTACTTATGTAAGAGTATTACAGTTTCTCTATGAAACTTTGTTGATTCATATCAGGATCACGAATCTTAATAAGTATTGATGGAAAGATAGTCAATAAGTACCTGTTTGTCGTCGGGCACTGATGGATTTTTCAAGCCTACCAATCTTGCGCTTTCTGCTCTTTCTCAGGTCCGAAAACGACAGACAATGGATCTTGATGGATCAATACGTCCGCATCAGGAAACAGAGCCAATAAATTATCTTCCACTTTATCAGCGATGTAATGCGCCTCAATTAATCGTAAGTTATCGTCTAGCTCTAAATGCAACTGTATAAAGCGCGTCGGTCCGGACATTCGCGTGCGTAACTGATGCACGCCCAATACCCCTTTTACGCTCAAACAAGCTTGGTTAATTTGCTCAAGTTCTTCATCGGGCAACTTTCTATCAAGTAAGGTTTGAATCGCTTCGCTGACCATTTTGAAAGCGCTATAAAGAATGAAGACACCAATACCAATCGCAAACACAGCATCCGCTTGAGTCACTCCAAAATAACTGAGCCCCAGAGCAACCATGATCGCAGCATTCATATACAAGTCAGTCTGATAATGCAGAGAATCCGCCGCTATTGCTTGGCTCCCCGTCACGCGAACCACATGTTTTTGGAACATCACCAAGCCAAGTGTGACCACAATCGCAAACAGCGATACATACACACCTAACTCCGGTGCGTGTAAAGCATGCGGGCGGAAAAATCGGTCAATCCCGTTAAGAATCAAAAATACTGCCGAGCCCGAAATAAACATTGCTTGGGCTAGGGCCGCTAAGGACTCAGCTTTACCATGTCCAAACGCATGTTCGCGGTCTGCCGGTTGTAAGGCGTAACGAACCACCACAAGATTCACAACCGAAGCCGCGATATCTAACATGGAGTCAATCAATGACGCCAATAAGCTCACTGAGCCGGTTACCCACCACGTGATGACTTTTACTATCAGAAGAAGCGTCGCCACAATGGTTGCAGTCCAAGCGGCGGTCGTAACTAAACGTGCGTATTGCTGTTTCATAATCAAAGAGTTAACTAAAACCATACGTTGAGTATATTGAATGACCATGAAATAACCAGATCAAAAAGAGGCAACCAATGGCTGCCTCTTTATATAACATCAATTCATGACTTAATTATTGCGCGACTTTTCCATGCGCTTGTGCATTCTGTCGCCACACTCTTGCATACGTTCATTTTGTAGCTCAACAAATTTCGCTTTCTGCTCAGGTGTTAATACGCTAAGCATTTGGTGCTTTCTTTCTAGCATTTGCACGCGACGTTCCGTTTGGCGCTCAACCATCTCTTTTGCTAATTCGGTAGCTTGAGCTTCATCAAAATTATCCGCCAGCAAAAGCGATTGCACTTTTGCGTGATGCGCTTGACGCTCAGTCATACGTGCTTCTTTGCCATCAGAGAATTTTGCTTTCATTTCCGCTTTGTTTGCTTCACGCATTTCTTTTAGCTGATCTTTTTGTGCATCAGTCAGGTCTAGTTGACGCATGACACCTCGGTCCATACCCATGCCGCATTCGTCACGAGGACCTTTATGATGGTTTTTACCACCGTAAGCGAATGCGCTTGCGGCGCCAAGAGTAAGAGGTAGAACAACAGCAGCTAACACAAGTTTTTTCGCAGACTTCATAATACGATTCCTTACACAGGTGAGTGGTTCTTCTGAGCTGTTCTCACAGCGCTTGAGTATAGAATACGACCCGCTAGGTAAAGCGACGTATAGGGAGCGTAAAGAATCGTAAAGAGTGATTTTTCTCCTCTTCGTTGCGCATCATTCCAATGTAATATTAGGCTATCGGTAACTTACTATAGGTGCCCCCATGGCAAACATTCTTTTAATCGATGACGATATCGAGCTAACTAGCTTATTAAAAGAAGTACTCAGTTTCGAAGGGTTTGAGGTCAGCGAAGCAAATGACGGTGAAGCCGGCTTAGCCGCGATCAATGATAAGATTGATTTGATTTTGTTGGATGTCATGATGCCAAAACTCAATGGCATGGAAACGCTGAAACGCTTACGTGAAAATTGGGAAACTCCCGTCTTGATGCTGACCGCTAAAGGGGAAGAAATTGATCGCGTGATCGGCTTGGAACTGGGCGCGGATGATTATTTACCAAAACCTTTTAGTGACCGAGAGCTGTTAGCGCGAATCCGCGCGATTTTACGCCGCACTAGCAGCACACAAAAAAATACCAAAAACAGCGATTGCATTGAGTATCAAGAAATCCGCCTCTATCCCGGTAAGCAAGAAGCGTATTGTGAGCAACAGCTACTCGATCTCACGGCAACCGAGTTTGCGCTACTCACCCACTTCGTACAAAACCCAGGACAAGTGCTGACCAAAGAGACACTGAGCTTAGATGTGCTTGGTAAACGACTCGCTGCTTTTGATCGCGCTATCGATATGCATGTCTCGAACTTACGTAAAAAATTACCAGATCAAAGCAATGGCAAGCCGCGAATTAAAACCCTGCGTGGTCGTGGCTACATGCTGCTTGAGGAGGATTAATGCGCCTATCACGCATCAAACTGCCAAACATCAATAGCCTGTATGGACGCATCTTTGCCATTTTTTGGTTCACCATGTTATTAGTATTGATAGCCGTGCTATCACTGCCACATTTGGACCCACGCAAAGCTCGCGATATTCCAGAAGAACACTACAAACGTATGGTAGAAACGCGTGACTCAATCCAACAAAAATACAGCCAGCAAACTGATTTAGGCCGCATACTTTTTCGTATCGAGGGCAACCGCCACGGCAAGCACGACCCTCGCCCACGAGTCTTTTTTTCTGACTACAGCGGTAATGTTCTTACGACAGAAAAACGCAGCAATTTTCAATTGCGTGCCATGCAAAACTTTGTCACCAGTATCGAAGATTACAATAATCCAAAGCAGAAGCTGTATGGTCGATACATGATTGCGGGCCCAATTCCTATCACTTTGGCAGGTTCCGATATCTTGATGTACGTGGGCTTCAAGTGGAATGAGCCACCACCTCTACTCCTGCGTCTGTTTGATCACCCATTCCAGCTCTTGCTTGCGGTCATGCTGGTTAGTACACCATTGCTGTTATGGCTTGCTTGGGCTTTGAGTCAGCCTGCACGTCGTCTTGAAGCCGCTGCTCAACGTGTGGCGAAAGGTGAATTTGTCACAGACCCAAATTTAGAAAAAGGTACGGCGGAATTTCGTCAAGCAGGCAGCAGCTTCAACCAGATGGTCGAAGCGGTTAATCAAATGATTTCAGGACAACAACGTTTGCTATCCGATATCTCTCACGAGCTGCGCTCACCTTTAACTCGTCTGCGTATGGCAAGCGCATTAGCGACGCGTAAACAAGGCGAAAGCCCAGAACTGACTCGTATCGATACCGAAGCGCAGCGCTTGGAACAGATGATCAGCGAACTATTAGAGCTTTCTCGCATGCAGGCGAACAGTCATATGACTCGCGAAACACAGCCACTAGAAAGTTTATGGGAAGAAATCATTAAAGATGCGCAGTTTGAAGCAGAGCAAATGGGCAAACAGCTACACTATTCAGAATTACCTAAGCGCAATATTTCCGGTAACCCTAAACTGCTGATGAGTGCGGTGGAAAATATCGTTCGTAACGCCATTTACTACGGAAAAGATGAGGTACAAATCGACATCAAAGCCGATGACGATACGCTTCGTATCACGGTTGACGATAATGGAGAAGGTGTACCAGAAGAGGAACTGGCCGCGATTTTTCGCCCGTTCTATCGCGTTTCCACGGCACGCGATCGCCACTCTGGCGGCACAGGTCTCGGCCTAACCATTACCGAAAGTGCCATTCGCCAGCACAGTGGCACGATCGCAGCCAGCCGAAGTCCGTTAGGCGGATTGCGCATGAGTATCACCTTACCGATCAATTGTTAGTCTCAATTTGATGAACTAACAATAATTCGCACCATATTTCTAGAGTGAGTGATTCACAGCCCCACCCTCACTTTAGAAATTGGCGAGGCTTCTTAGAATACCCTTACAAAGATCAAAGTTGATAATAATTATCGTTAGCATTAAAGTAAATTTTCCAATTAAGGAGGATTTACTATGTCACATACATTTCCCGCTCTGCCTTACCCGTACGATTCACTAGAGCCGTACATCGACGCGAAAACCATGGAAGTGCATTACAGCAAACATCACAAGACGTACTTTGATAAGTTTGTAAATGCCGTTGAAGGGAGCGAGCTCGAAACTCAGTCATTAGACGAGATCTTTGACAATATCTCTAAGCTCAGTCCAGCAGTACGTAATAATGGTGGCGGCTATTACAACCACATCATTTATTGGAATTGCATGTCACCAAACGGTGGCGGAGAGCCTCAAGGCGCGCTTGCTCAAGCAATTAACGATAAATTTGGTAGCTTTGCGCAATTTAAAGAGGCGTTTGCCCAAGCTGCCATCAATACCTTTGGGTCTGGCTTTGCATGGCTGATCGTAAAAGATGGTGAGATTCACATTACGTCCACCAGTAATCAAGACAACCCTCTGATGGACGTAGTGGATGTGCGCGGTGAACCAATCCTCGCATTAGACGTGTGGGAGCACGCGTATTACATCAGCTACCAAAACCGTCGCCCAGAATATATTGATGCGTGGTGGAACGTCGTCAACTGGCGAGCAGTTGAAGAAAACTATGCTCACGCTCTCTTATAAAGAGCATCACTACTCACGGTATTAACATCCGCGCTAATGCCTGCTTTCATACCCAGGTCAATCTTGCTGAATCTCGCATATCTCGGTGACTTGGGTATATACTGCCCCTCTCTTTGACCAACTCTATTTCAATACCATGTTTGATATCGCTTTATACGAACCAGAAATCGCGCCGAACACCGGCAACATCATTCGACTATGCGCCAACTGCGGTGCAAACCTTCACTTAATTGAACCTCTGGGTTTCGATCTTGAAGAGAAAAAAGTCCGCCGTGCTGGTTTGGATTACCATGATTTAGCTCGCGTAACACGCCATAAAAACTATCAAGCGTTCTTAGAGTATTTAGAGAAAGAGAAGCAAGGTAACTATCGATTGTTTGCCTGCACCACCAAAACCACAGGTCACCACGTTGATGCACAATACCAAGCGGGTGATGTTTTGATGTTTGGTCCAGAAACTCGTGGCTTGCCTGCTGAAATCATCGATAGCTTGCCAATGGAGCAGCGTATTCGCATTCCAATGATGCCAGATGCGCGCAGCCTAAACCTTTCGAATGCCGTTGCGATCATTGCTTTTGAAGCATGGCGTCAAATGGGCTTTGAAGGCGCATTGTAAGCAGCACGAATTCCAAATACAGAAAAGGGCGCTTGGTGCGCCCTTTTGTTTTCTTTACTGTCTAACTCAATCAGTTGAGCTTGTTGCGATCATCATCGTCTTTACGCTCGTATTCCCCTTCGAAGGTCTTGCCATTATCTGACTGGGAATCAAAAGGGTCACGACGGAACGGGTCTTGCTCAAATGGCCCCTGGTTAGAGAAACCACCTTGGAAGCCACCACCATGCATGGTTTTCACCACCATTTTGCTCATCAAGTATTTAGCTATCGCGGCGCGTGGCGCAGGAAGCAACACCAACATACCAAGGGCATCGGTCATAAAGCCCGGGGTTAACAGTAGCACGCCAGCCACCGCTAACATTACGCCTTCAAAAATTTGCTGGGCTGGAATTTCACCTTGTTCAAGACGCCCCTGTACTGACATCAGTGTTTGTATACCTTGGCTACGAACCAACGACGCACCAACAAATGCAGTGATTAAGACTAGTGCAATGGTCGGCCATAAACCTAAAAAGCCGCCCACCTGAATAAATAAGCCGATTTCAATGATCGGAACAAAAATAAACGCTAATAATAAGATAGGAAACACACGCCCTCCTTTGTTTAATTCAGTGTAATGGTAAAAGCAGACTAAGCTCAAACGAATCGTTGTAAAAAAGCGTGTTCATACTGGTCTCCTTCTCTTTTAGACAAAGTAGCGGGAACGCGTTTCATTCAATTGCATACCGATTTTTTCGTGCTTTTAAAGTGCTAATTTCGAACTCTAAAAACTCATGTTTGTCGAGGAAAATCGAGTACCTATAAAGGGTTATTAATAACCCGTTCATACTTTGCAAATTATTGACTCATGAAAAACGAAAAAGGTGATCTAGTTACTATTTTTATGCGCTAGGTGCAGTATCATGTGCCACATAAGTCAGGACGGATTTTCCAGCCAAAAATTCTGATGAATGGATTCTAGATTGCAGAAATGGCTAATAAATAACTTTATTATCAGAATTATCATCTAAGGATCCTGCTATGGCTACCCTATCTGATGCTCCAAAAACAGCAAACCCAGCCACTCGTATTGAAGAAGATCTATTAGGTCAACGTCATGTCCCTGCAGATGCGTACTACGGTATTCATACGCTACGTGCGATCGAGAACTTCAACATCTCCAATATGACCATCTCTGACGTACCAGAATTTGTACGCGGCATGGTAATGACCAAAAAAGCAGCAGCGTTAGCAAACAAAGAACTTGGCGCTATTCCAAAAGACGTTGCAAACTACATCATCGAAGCGTGTGATTTGATCCTAGAAACTGGCAAGTGTATGGATCAGTTCCCATCAGACGTATTCCAAGGCGGTGCAGGCACTTCAGTTAACATGAACACGAACGAAGTGATCGCAAACGTTGCGCTTGAGTTGATGGGTAAAGAGAAAGGCCAATACGAATTTGTTAACCCAAATGACCATGTAAACAAGAGCCAATCAACCAACTGTGCGTACCCAACAGGTTTCCGTATTGCGGTATACAACAGCGTACACAAGCTAATGGAAGCAATTGAGTACCTAAAAGGCGCATTCGAACTTAAAGCCGTTGAGTTTAAAGATGTACTGAAAATGGGCCGTACTCAGCTTCAAGACGCAGTACCAATGACAGTAGGTCAAGAGTTCCATGCGTGGGCGGTAACACTAAACGAAGAGATTCGTGCTCTAGATTACACATCTAAACTCCTCCTAGAAATCAACCTAGGCGCAACCGCAATCGGTACTGGTCTAAATACACCAACTGGCTACCAAGCGCTTGCAGTAAAACACCTAGCGGAAGTAACAGGCCTTGACGTTGTTGCAGCAGAAGACCTTATCGAAGCAACGTCTGACTGTGGTGCATACGTAATGACTCACGGCGCGCTAAAACGCCTAGCAGTGAAACTATCGAAGATCTGTAACGACCTTCGTCTACTTTCTTCTGGTCCTCGTGCGGGTCTAAATGAATTGAACCTACCTGAAATGCAAGCAGGCTCTTCAATCATGCCAGCTAAAGTAAACCCAGTTATCCCAGAAGTAGTAAACCAAGTTTGCTTCAAAGTTCTCGGTAACGACAACACGGTTTCTTTCGCAGCAGAAGGCGGTCAGCTACAGCTAAACGTTATGGAACCTGTGATCGCACAAAGTGTGTTTGAGTCTATCTCTCTACTACACAACGCGTGTGTGAACCTACGTGATAAATGTATCGACGGCATCACTGTGAACAAAGAAGTTTGCGAAAACTACGTTTACAACTCTATCGGTATCGTCACTTACCTAAACCCATACATCGGCCACCACGAAGGTGACATCGTAGGTAAGATTTGTGCAGAAACTGGTAAAAGTGTTCGTGAAGTCGTGCTAGAGCGCGGTCTGCTTACAGCAGAGGAGCTTGATGAAATCTTGTCAGTAGAAAACTTCATGCATCCTACTTACAAAGCAAAACGTTACGAGTAATAACGAATCCGAAGGGGGCCACTCAGGCCCCTTTTTTAGGCTCTCATACGGTTAACCACATTTTTTATATGCTTTTATTGCCGCTAAACCACTAGGTTCTCATTCTCTGAGCATTTACTCCTGTTCCTGAGTGTTCAAAAAATCAGAATCAAATAAAAAACTAAAGAGGTATCAATATGGTCATGGTCGAACTCTTCGTGGTTCTGCTCTTCATCTATTTGGGGGCAAGAATCGGTGGTATCGGCATTGGTTTTGCCGGTGGTGCTGGGGTCATTGCGTTGTCTTTGATCTTGGGCGTACCAACAAGCCAAGCTTACATTCCCGTTGACGTAATTTTGATCATCATGTCTGTAATCACCGCTATCGCAGCAATGCAAGTAGCTGGTGGTTTAGACTGGATGGTGCAAGTTGCTGAAAACTTTTTGCGCAAGCATCCTGAGCGCATCACCTTTTATGCGCCTATCGTAACTTACCTAATGACATTAATGGCGGGTACTGGCCACACGGCATTCTCTACTTTGCCAGTGATTGCAGAAGTAGCGAAAGGCCAAGGCGTGCGCCCTTCTCGTCCACTGTCTATCGCGGTCGTAGCATCGCAAATCGCTATCACCGCATCACCAATCTCAGCGGCTGTTGTAGCGTTCGCGGCAATGCTGCACCCATTTGGCGTTGACTACCTAACACTACTAGCAATCTGTATCCCAACGACGTTCATCGCGTGCATGATCGGTGCGTTCGTGGCGAACTTCATGGGCTGTGAGCTAAAAGACGATGCTGAATACCAAGAGCGTCTAGAAAAAGGCTTAATCAAGCTAAATACAGAAGCAAAACGCGAAATCCTACCAACAGCGAAGAAAGCGACATTCATCTTCCTAGGCGCAATCGCATTCGTAGTATGTTACGCAGCAGCAATTTCTGGCTCTGTGGGTCTTATCGAGAACCCTGCTCTAGGCCGTAACGAAGCTATCATGACGGTAATGCTAGCAGCTGCGGCAGCTATCGTAATGAGCTGTAAAATCGATGCTGGCAAAATCCCAGCCGCAGCAACATTCCGCTCTGGTATGACAGCGTGTGTGTGTGTTCTTGGTGTGGCATGGCTAGGTTCTACGTTCGTTAACGCGCACGTTGACGGCATCAAAGAAGTGGCTGGTGCGCTACTAGCAGACTACCCATGGATGCTAGCACTTGTTCTATTCTTCGCTTCAATGCTGCTTTACTCACAAGGTGCAACCACTGTTGCGCTGATGCCAGCAGCACTAGCAATCGGTGTCGCACCACTTACCGCAGTTGCATCTTTCGCCGCAGTAAGTGCGCTATTCGTGCTGCCAACTTACCCAACGCTACTTGCCGCGGTTGAGATGGACGACACGGGTTCAACTCGTATCGGTAAGTACGTATTCAACCACCCATTCTTTGTACCTGGTGTGGTAACCATCGCTTCTGCGGTAGCACTTGGCTTCGCATTCGGTGGTCTACTGATCTAGTAGAAACAGAGTCTTACTCGGGGAGCTTCGGCTCCCTTTTTTATTGCCTGTTGTCTTGATTTATGCTCAATAAATCTTCATTTTCATGAAACTTATTGACTCGCCTCCGGGTCTGATTGAGTTACACTAACGGCAATTATCTAAGATGAATTGACTCTTTTATGCGCGCATTACTTTCCGTTTTACTCTTAGGGCTCATTACCTTTTCCACTCCGTCTTTAGCTTTATTTGGCAAAGACCAGTTTAACAGTAGCCAGAACAACAGTTTTGGTAGCAGCAGCGACAGCTTTGTTCCGGTTGATCAGGCGTTTCCATTTAACTTCTACCAGCAAGATGACAAATTGATGCTCGATTGGCAGGTACGTGACGGGTACTACCTATATCAAGAGCGCTTGTCTGTAGCTGGTGAGAAAGTATCGCTAGGCGAACTGCAAATGGAAGACGGCACACCGCATAAAGATGAATTCTTTGGTGACGTGCATATCTATACTCAACCTCTCTTCGTTAATGTACCAATGCATGATTGGCAAGACGGTGCTCGCGTAGTCGTGCAATACCAAGGTTGTGCGAAAGCAGGCTTCTGTTACCCGCCAGAAACTCGCGTGATTCCTATCAACGCGTTTACTTCGTCGAACTCAGATTCAACAACGGCGACAACTGCATCAAAAGCAGAACAGGCACCAACAGCAACGCCACCAGCGGCGCAATCATCTACGTCTGATGACACATCATCAGCGCCAGTAACACAGCAAGATAGCCTTGCAGCCAACCTTGCTGATAACTGGTGGACACCACTTCTGTTCTTGGCGCTTGGTGTGGGCTTGGCGTTTACACCTTGTGTGCTGCCGATGTACCCAATTCTGACCAGCATCGTGCTTGGCAGTGGCAAACTGAGTCAGCGCCGTGCGCTAGGCTTGTCGTTTGTCTATGTACAAGGCATGGCGCTGACTTACACCCTACTCGGCCTTGTGGTGGCATCTGCAGGTATGCAGTTCCAAGCGGCAATGCAACACCCTTATGTGCTGATTGGCTTGAGCGTACTGTTCATCGCACTCGCTTTGTCTATGTTTGGTCTGTACTCATTACAGCTACCAAGCAGCGTTCAAACGTGGTTAAACAACCTCAGCAACAAACAGCAAGGCGGCAGCAGTGCTGGCGTGTTTGCAATGGGGGCAATATCTGGCTTGGTGTGCTCACCATGTACCACGGCACCTCTATCTGGTGCGCTACTTTACGTAGCACAAAGTGGCGACTTACTCACCGGTGGGGTCGCCCTTTACGCGCTAGCGATGGGCATGGGTATTCCGCTGATCCTTGTAGCGGTATTTGGCAACAAGTTGCTACCAAAAGCCGGCGGTTGGATGGACCGCGTGAAAACGCTGTTCGGCTTTATTCTGCTTGCCGCACCTATCTTCTTACTAGAACGCATCATGCCAGAAATGTGGTCAACGATTCTGTGGTCAGCACTGGGTATTGCTGCTTTTGGTTGGCTATACCACATCAAAAACAGTCTAGAGTTTGGTGGCTGGAAACAAAGTGCCGTGGGCATAATCGCCGTCTTAGGTTTGCTAGCCGCAGCACAACCTATCTTAAATTACTGGTTTGGCAACAGCACAACACAAACTCAGCAAGCCACTGTTAGCTTTACTCGCATTGCTAACGTGGCGGAGCTTGAAGAACAACTGGCACTTGCGAAAGCGGCAGGTAAACCCGTCATGCTCGATTTCTACGCCGATTGGTGTGTAGCATGTAAAGAGTTTGAAAAGTACACCTTCCATGACCCAAGCGTCGAAGCAAAACTGCAAGACTTCGTTCTTCTGCAAGCGGACGTGACCAAAAACCAAGTGCAAGACATCGAACTACTGAAGCACATGAATGTACTTGGTTTACCAACAATTGAGTTTTGGGATGCCAGTGGCGAACACGTTTCAAACGCTCGTTTGACGGGATTCATGCAAGCTGAGCCTTTCTTAGAGCATATCAAGCAGTTCTGATAACCAGATATTCAAACGCCAGTGATGTCCACTGGCGTTTTTTATTGCTCAGATTTGAATAAGAACATTGCGTTTATATGCAATTTTCCTAATAAAAGTCGATTTGGTTCAGACTTTTAGCGAATAAATATTGTCCACTCTCTCAAAGCTGGACAATAATAAATTTAACGAAATAGTCAAAAGTGTTTAACGTCATGGATTCGACCTACACCATCATTATTGCAGATGATCACCCACTCTTCCGGAATGCCTTGTTTCAATCTATCCACATGGCTATTAGTGGTGCAAATTTGCTGGAAGCGGACTCACTCGACGCACTTCTGGCTTTGTTGGAGCGAGAGGAAGAGCCAGATTTAGTGCTATTGGACCTCAAAATGCCAGGAGCAAATGGTATGTCTGGCTTGATTCATTTGCGAGCAGAGCATCCAGATTTACCTATCGTCGTCGTTTCAGCGAGTGAAGAGCCGGCGATCGTGACGCAGGTGAAAAGCCATGGTGCATTTGGTTTTATTCCCAAGTCCAGCGACATGCGCGAATTAGTGAACGCGCTCAATCAAGTGCTGAATGGCGACCCATACTTCCCTGAAGGGTTGATCACCAATAACGCGGCATGTAATGACTTAGCGGAAAAGATTGCTGCGCTAACACCGCAGCAATATAAAGTGTTGGGAATGTTGTCCGATGGCTTGCTGAACAAGCAAATCGCTTACGAATTGAATGTTTCAGAAGCCACCATAAAAGCGCACATGACAGCGATTTTCCGTAAGCTCGGTGTAAAGAACCGCACGCAAGCCGTGATTATGCTGACGGAAATGAGCGACTAGATTGACGTCTTATCGTCAGACTTACTTTTTTCGTTTGGCAATCGGATACCGACTTTAGTGACCTGCTGATCAACAACATCAGCGACGATCCAATGCAAACCTTGCCACTCGAAATGGTCTCCCAATACTGGCGTGCTACCTAATTGCTCTTCGACAAGGTTTCTCAAACTTTTATCCAGCGGTTCATCCCCCAGATTCAAACCATACATCACGGCAATATCGGCAAGCTTCACTTCAATATCGAGGAAGAAGTCACCGAAGAATCGCGCTAGCGACGCTTTCTCTGGGGCTTCACTAAACAGTAAGCTCAGTGCATCTAAATCCTTTTCTTGTGCTAATACACACAAGGTATCATCTTCCTCAAGACGCGTACTGCCGGATGGGTGCAATAGCTCTTTACTGCGAAATACAGCGGCGATACGCGTTCCTTCCGGCATCGAAAGACTACGTAATGGCTCACCAATGCACCATTTATCTGCTTTAAGTCTATAGATAAACAGCTCCCACTCACTGGTCGGGTAAATCTCTACACCCGTACGCGAAATTGGCTCAGGCTTAGAAGGTAGCTCGACCTTTGCAAGAGACATCGCCTTAGTCAACGTGCCCCCTTGTACTATCAAAGACACCATTACTACAAAGAATGCCAAATTGAAGTACAGTTGAGCATCTGGCAACCCTGCCATCATCGGAAATACCGCGAGGATGATAGGTACAGCACCACGCAGTCCTACCCAAGAGACAAACCACTTTTCACGTGGCGTGAAACTCTTGAATGGCAGTAAACCAATCCAAACTGAGATTGGTCGGGCAAACAAAATCATCCCGAAAGCAAGCGCAAGACCTGGCAACGCAATAGAGAGTAAATTGGATGGCGTAACCAACAAACCAAGCACCAAGAACATACCAATTTGAGCTAGCCACGTCATACCATCTAAAACATGAAGAATAGAGTGGCGGCTGCGTGTTGGACGGTTACCTAATAAAAGACCAACAAGGTAAATCGACAAAATACCACTGCCACCCAAAGTGTTAGATAAAGCGAAAATAAGCAAGCCACCACTGACCGTTAAAATAGAATACAGCCCATCTGGTAATTGATTGCGATTGATAACTTTCCATAAGATCCAGCCACCAGCGAAGCCAAGTAACGCGCCAATACCAAACTGCTTAAGAAAACTGAACGCCAAAAAGCCCGCACTTAAATCTGCGCCAGGGTTCGCTAAAATAGCAATCAGAGTTACGGTCAGAAACACCGCCATTGGGTCATTGGTGCCGGATTCAATTTCCAGCGTTGAACCAACACGTTCGTTCAGGCTACGACCTTTGAGTAGAGAGAAGACCGCGGCAGCATCGGTGGAACCAACAATCGCACCAACCAATATGCCTTGCAATAAATCTAAGTCGAATAACCACGTTGCCATCAGCCCGGTCAAAATGGTGGTGATCGCAACGCCAAATGTCGCCAAAGAGACCGAGGGCCATAACGCAACCCTAAAGCTGGCGACCCGCGTTCTCATCCCACCATCAAGCAAAATGATGGCTAATGCGAGGTTACTAACCAAATAAGCGATGGAAAAGTTATCGAATAAAATGCCGCCTAAGCCATCTTCCCCCGCCAGCATTCCAACGGCTAAAAATACCAAAAGAATTGGGATCCCCAACTTAGAAGACACTGGGCTTAAAAGAACGCTAAGTGCGATTAACAACGCACCTATTAGAAAAAAACTGTTAATGGTGTCTGCGTCCATTCTCACCCTCCCTTAATGAAAAACGATAATAATTGTGATGAGCAAGGCTACTTCGTTAATGAGGTAATGCCCTAATCCGCCTCCCCTTTACACCGTCTCAAAATGCGAGGTTGTACGAGAATGACTCAGTTATATTACTTTATTGTGAGTTAAAACGGTGATTTGATGCGAAAACTTTATGTAAATAAATTACTTGTGAGCTTTCTTATCTACGCCTTCTCTCATTGAGAGCCACAAGATCACCACCAATATTTACACAGCATCTCCAAATTCAATGAAGAAAAGATTAATGGCCAGTCTTAATCATGCTTGTTTATCCAATCAACCTTTAGACCTTTGGCTAACTTAACAGTTTATTAACATAACATTTTACCCCTTTATTCGCTGCAAAAGCCCATAGTATGGAGGTTCCTCATTTTTAACACCCCGACTAAAGTTGAAAAGAGTTATTGCCAACACCTTGCTAATGTACACATTGAAACATTTCATTAACAACAATACCAATCGTAAGGAGACGGCAATGGCATTTGAAAGCGAAGAAAGAGCCAAAGCCTATTGGGACAAAAACGTGAAGCTCATGATCGGCCTAATGGTCATCTGGTTCGTCGTGTCTTTCGGCTGCGGCATTTTATTTGTCGACGTACTAAATCAATTTCAACTAGGCGGTTACAAACTCGGTTTCTGGTTTGCTCAACAAGGCTCCATCTATGCCTTCCTAGGAATTATTTTCTATTACGCATGGAAGATGCGCCAAATTGACCGTGAATTCGGCGTGGACGAATAAGGAGTCACTCAGATGGATTTGAAAACTATTACCTACCTGGTCGTTGGCGCCACGTTCATCCTGTACATCGGGATTGCTATTTGGGCTCGCGCCGGCTCAACCAAAGAGTTTTATGTTGCTGGTGGCGGTGTAAACCCGATTGCAAACGGTATGGCAACCGCAGCCGATTGGATGTCCGCAGCGTCGTTTATCTCAATGGCAGGCTTAATTGCCTTCATGGGCTATGGCGGCTCAGTATTTCTAATGGGTTGGACTGGTGGTTACGTTCTGCTTGCGCTGTTGCTAGCACCTTACCTACGCAAATTTGGGAAGTTTACGGTGCCAGAGTTTGTTGGTGAACGCTTTTACTCCAATACCGCACGTATCGTAGCGGTTGTTTGTCTTATCATCGCATCAGTGACTTATGTTATCGGTCAGATGAAAGGCGTAGGTGTTGCGTTTGGTCGCTTCTTAGAAGTGGACTACTCCACTGGCCTATTAATTGGTATGTGTATCGTTTTCATGTACGCGGTTCTTGGCGGCATGAAAGGCATCACTTACACGCAGATTGCTCAATATTGCGTACTCATTCTTGCTTACACTATCCCTGCAATCTTTATCTCTCTGCAACTCACTGGTAACCCAATCCCACAAATTGGTCTGGGGAGTACCATGGCTGGTACCGATGTCTATCTACTCGATCGGCTTGACCAAGTTGTGACCGAACTCGGATTCAGTGAATACACGACCCAAGTACGTGGCGACACACTTAATATGTTTGTCTACACCATGTCACTGATGATTGGTACTGCCGGTCTACCACACGTAATTATCCGTTTCTTTACCGTGCCGAAGGTTCGCGACGCACGTACATCAGCAGGCTGGGCTCTGATCTTCATCGCAATCCTTTACACTACAGCACCAGCGGTATCAGCGATGGCTCGTCTCAACCTAATGAATACGGTAAATCCAGCTCCGGGTCAGCACCTAGCGTATGACGAGCGTCCTGCGTGGTTCAAAAACTGGGAAACAACTGGACTACTCGGTTTTGACGATAAAAATGGCGATGGCAATATCCAATACACTTCAGATGCGTCCACCAACGAACTGCGCGTTGATAACGACATCATGGTATTGGCTAACCCAGAGATCGCTAAACTACCAAACTGGGTGATTGCACTTGTGGCAGCAGGTGGTCTTGCAGCTGCACTATCTACCGCAGCAGGTTTACTACTCGCCATTTCTTCAGCTATTTCCCATGACTTAATCAAAGGGGTTATCAATCCGAACATATCCGAGAAAAAAGAGCTACTTGCTAGTCGAATATCAATGGCAGTAGCGATAGCAGCCGCAGGCTATCTCGGTTTAAATCCGCCTGGATTTGCCGCAGGTACGGTAGCACTCGCCTTTGGTCTTGCCGCCTCATCCATCTTCCCTGCATTGATGATGGGCATCTTCAGCAAGAGCATCAACAAAGAAGGCGCAATCGCCGGTATGATTGCGGGTATCAGTATTACGCTGTTCTACGTATTCCAACACAAAGGCATTCTTTTCGTTGCTGATTGGAAATATCTAGAAAGCTGGGGAACAAACTGGTTCCTGGGTATTGAGCCAAACGCGTTTGGTGCTATTGGCGCACTATTTAACTTCATCGTCGCATTCGCTGTATCCAAAGTAACTGCAGAAACGCCACAAGAAGTAAAAGACCTAGTCGAACACGTTCGCGTACCAGTAGGTGCTGGTAGCGCAGTGGATCACTAAAAACTAATCAAAACCACAAAAGCCCCGTTTGGAACCAGCCGTCCGGGGCTTTTTTATTCTCACTTTTCAGTTACCATATTCGCAGTATGTCGTTGCAAGGAAGCCAAGATGTTCAAAAACAAGCACTTTATTCTCGCTCTACTGATTGCGCCAGTTCTCTCTTTGATCGCTTACTTCGGTACCGATATGGCCCTCAGCGAGAAACCCCACGCGGCGCAAGAAGGGGAAACTTACAAACTCGCGAGTAAGTCTAATTGTCGTTACACCAGTGGTCTGTGTGATATGGAAAATGGCGATTTTAAAGTGAAATTTCGCTCTGAAAAACTCACTAAAAATAACTTAGAATTGTCACTCAACGCCGCTTACCCACTTGAAGGGGTTAAAGTTTCTATTGTGAGTGACAAAGAGAAAAACGCTCAACCGATTGATATGAAGCCCGCCGATCAAGCTGGCCAAAGCTGGTACATCACCTTACCAAAGCCTGCATCTGCAGAAAGCTGGTTAAGAGTCGTCATTCAATCAGGCGGCACACTGTATTATGGTGAAACACAAACCGCATTTGTGAAGTACGAAACCTTATTTACTGAATAACGGCGACAAGCTAATTCACCGGTATTCAAACGACAGTGACTTAGTTTCACTCAGCATAAATGAATTCCTACTCAGCCGACGCCTTTGCGTCGGCTTTTGTTTCCGTAAGTCTTTCTTCAACAACCTCTTACTCTAAAAAGGGTTGCCAACCCATAATTTAATTGATAATAATTATCATTACATTTAATGAGAGGTGGTTATGGACAACAAACGGGACATCTTTAACGCATTTTTTAAAGCCCAAGATAGATTCCTTCTCGCCGCACCACATGGCTTTGAGCCAGACGTGATTCATGACTATATTCATTGGGGAATGGTGTTGTCTTCTTGTTATGAACACGATGCCGATGAAGAAAATCTATTGTTGTGTGAGCTGTTTTTACGTCAGGTTTATTTCCATTTACTAGACGCAATTCAAGACTCAACTCGCAGCCGTATCTTCCGTCGTGTCTGTCTCGATTCTATCCATACGCCATTATTCTGCCTCAAACGCTATTACTACCAGTTTGAACAAGGCGACGTGAAATTTCTCGCACTACAACAACAATTACGCCTGATTCAAATCTCACTCGATTAACCAAAAGGATCCCTACCATGAGCACCGAATTCCGCATAGAAACTGACAGTATGGGCGAAGTAACTGTCCCTGCAGATGCTCTCTACCAAGCCCAAACTCAACGCGCCGTCGATAACTTCTCATTCAGTCAACATAAAATGCCATCTGGTTTTATCAAAGCGTTAGCACACATCAAGCAGACTGCGGCACTCACCAACGCACAGCTAGGGCTGCTTGAAGGAGATATTGCCAACGCGATTGCTGACGCAGCTCAAGCAATTATCGAAGGCAATCATATTGAGCAATTCCCAATTGACGTGTTCCAAACAGGATCAGGCACTAGCTCAAATATGAATGCGAATGAAGTAATTGCAACACTGGCCTCCCAGCATCTAGGCGGCACTGTTAGCCCTAATGATCACGTCAACATGGGGCAAAGCAGCAACGATGTGGTACCGACGGCCATTCAAGTTAGCGCAGCATTAGCCATCGAAAAACAGCTCTTCCCGGCCCTTTCACACCTCAGCCAAACACTAGAGTCTAAACAGCAAGCATTGAAAGATGTTGTAAAAACCGGTCGCACCCACTTAATGGACGCGATGCCAATTACCTTTGCTCAAGAACTTGGCGGTTGGCAGTTCCAAATCGAGCATGCAAAACAAGCGATTGAACAAACACTTCCTGCTGTAAAAGCCTTAGCCCAAGGTGGTACGGCGGTTGGAACGGGGATCAATGCCGATCCACGCTTTGCAGACTTATTCGCTAGCAACCTAACCCAATCAACTCGCATTCAGTTCACGGCCAGTGATAACTTCTTTTTCAATTTAAGCAGTCAAGATGCGATCGTCGCTCTGTCGGGACAGCTCAAAACAGCAGCAGTTGCGATCATGAAGATCGCAAACGATCTTCGTTGGATGAATTCAGGCCCATTGGCTGGTTTAGGTGAGATTGAATTACAAGGCTTGCAACCGGGTTCTTCCATCATGCCTGGCAAAGTAAATCCTGTGATCCCAGAAGCCGCAGCGATGGCATCAGCGCAAGTCATTGGTAATGACACCACCATTACCGTCGCAGGCCAAGCGGGCAACTTCCAGCTTAACGTCATGCTGCCAGTTATTGCTCATAACGTATTGGAGAGCATCGAGTTACTCTCTAACAGCGCAACCGCTTTAGCTGACAAAGCCATTACGACGTTTGAAGTTCGCCAAGATAACTTGGATGTAGCACTCGCCAAAAACCCTATTTTGGTCACGGCTCTCAACCCGGTCATTGGTTACCTAAAAGCGGCAGAAGTCGCGAAAAAAGCCTACAAACAGGGACGCGCGATTATTGATGTCGCGGAAGAAGAAACTGATTTGGATAGAGCCACACTAGAGCGATTGCTTAATCCAGCCAAACTGACCCAAGGCGGCGTCGCAGAATAAACGGCAAACTCAGCCTATCAACTAAGATTACAAACATCGAGACCTCCATTCGGAGGTCTCTTTTATAGCGATTTTTCAAACACTCCAATCCTAAGCGACTCGATTGAGCACCGAACGCAGCTTAAGCGGCTTAACTGGCTTAGCAATAAAGCTGAACCCATTTGCTTTGATGCCATCAAGCATATCATCGGTACGATCTGCACTGATGATGACGCCTTCAAAGCTGTGGCCTAATCTCAGGCGGCATTGCTGTAGCACTTCTAAACCAGTACGACCATCATCAAGTCGGTAATCGGAGAAAATTACATCCGGAATCCAACCATCCTCAAGCGCTTGTAGACTTTCAACTAAATCAATCGCAACTCGTGTATCGCAGCCCCATCGGGAAAGTAAGTTTTCCATGCCGACTAGAATGTCAGGCTCATTATCGACACATAGGATTCTCAGATGACCAAGTTCAGATTGCTTACTCATTGCCACGTGCACTGGATGAGGCTGAACATGATCAGCTTTATCTAGGGTGATGGAAAAAACACTGCCTTTTCCAACCCAAGAGCGCATCGAAATTTCATGCCCAAGTACCTGAGCAATTCCTTTCGAAATCGCCAAACCAAGTCCGAGGCCTTGGTCGGAACGAACTTGAGTTCCGCGATTAAACTCTTCAAAAATCTCTTGCTGCTTCTCTTCTTCAATCCCCACTCCATTATCCCATACATCAATACGCACTCGCCCTTTCACGCGGCGAACACCGAGTGCGACTTTGCCATTCGGGTTATAACGAAACGCATTGGTCAGGAAGTTTTGCACCACACGGCGCAGCAGTTTGGGATCCGACTTAACCATGAGTGAGGACGGAATCATGGTGAACTCTATACCTTGCTGTTTGGCTAACGCACTAAACTCAGCATTCAAATTCGATAACACATCATTTAACGCAAAGCCATGCACGTTGACTTCCAACTTGCCCGATTCCAAACGCGAGATATCCAGCAAATCTCCAATTAAGTCTTCGGCAGCCTCTAAAGCACTTTCAATGTGTGCTGACAGCTTTTTGGCTTCGCTGTCTTTGGCGACTTCCGATAGTGAAGATGCAAATAGACGCGCCGCGTTGAGCGGTTGCATCAAGTCATGGCTTACTGCCGCCAAGAACCGTGATTTGGACTTCGATTCCAAATCCGAGCGCTGCGTCGCTTCCACCAGCTGCTTGTTAAGTTGTTCTAATTCTCGAGTCCGTAGACGTACCCTTTCTTCCAATGTCTCGTTGGCGTCTTTCAGTGCTTGCTCTGCATCACGGAATACGGTGATGTCGGTAAAGCTCATCACAAAGCCACCACCTGGCATTGGGTTACCTTGCACCTCTATCACGCGACCATCGGGACGAACCCGAGAAGAGGTGTGCCGAGTCCCTTGCTCAAGGTGATAAACACGGCGACGGACGTGGTCATCAGGGTCACCAGGGCCACACAACCCCTGCTCTGCATTGTGCCGAATCACATCCGCAATCGGTCGACCTACTTGAATCAGGCCTGGCGGAAATTCAAAGAGTTCTAAATAGCGTTGGTTCCACGCTACCAAGCGTAGTTGCTTATCGACGACCGCAATACCTTGTCCAATATGCTCAATCGCGCCTTGGAGTAAACCCCGACTAAAATCGTACAGTTCAGAGGCTTCATCGACGATAGTCGCCACCTCTTCAAGCTGCATGTTTCTTCCTTGCAGAGCGGAAGTAAGTACTAACTTAGCAGAAGATGCTCCAAATACCCCTGCTAGCACACGCTCCGTATGCCGAATCAGAGAAGATGGCGCTTGTTGATTCGGCATCAACTCTTCTCGTTGCTGGCTCCAGTAGGCTTGAAACGCCGCTTTAACTCGCGTTCGTCCTACAAATCTGGACGCTAGCATTTCCAGTTCTGCAACCGTAACGCGGCTCTGGTACAGACTCATATTTTCGCTTTCAGGCAACGGTGTACCAACGAATGATGCCGATTGTAAGCGCTCACTTAGGCTTGGTCGGGTAGCCATAGAAACCACAACAAAACACACTGCATTAGCGACCACGCTGAGGATCATCCCCCAATCTGAAATCGCGATATCAAAGCTAGCCAATACCTCTGGTGGCGTAATCAACCAGATCAGGAAGTTATTACTGGCGTCTCCGGCAAGCATGTCTGTTTGGCTCATTAACGTAATCAACCAGGTAGCAAAACCCACCGCGAGGCCAACATACACACCTTTCTTATTCCCTTGACGCCAATACATACCGCCAACCAGCGCAGGAGCGAATTGCGTGATAGCCGCGAACGAGAGAAAGCCGATAGCAGAAAGTGAATGAATGGTGTCCAACGCTTGATAGAAACACCACGCGCCAATCAACAAAACTAAAATCAAACCACGGCGGATCCGCAGTAATAATTCAGAAAAATGGTGATGGTTACGCTGCGTCAGTCGCATGCGACGCAATAGCAATGGCATAACCAAGTCATTCGAGACCATGATCGCTAAGGCAATCGTCGATACGATAACCATGCCACTTGCCGCTGAAGTACCGCCTAGAAACGCAAGCAAGGCGATTTCACTCGCCCCTACCGACATCGGCACACTGATGACATAAGTATCAGGCGAAGCGCCACTCAAGAGACCTTGCCCTACCCACGCAATAGGTAAAACAAAAATCCCCATTAAGATCAGATAAATGGGGAACAACCAACGAGCCACATGCAAATCTTGAGCACGTTCATTTTCCACCACCATCGTATGGAATTGTCGCGGAAGGCAAACGATCGCCAGCATCGTGAGTACAGTATGAATCAATATAGTCGGGATATTTGGTGACTGATACGTCTGTGCGGCAACATCAATTAAGCTCAAATTCTCGGTGTTCATCGCCAACCAAACAATGAAGACACCAACCACTAAAAAAGCCAGCAGTTTGATAATGGATTCGAAGGCAATTGCCATCATCATCCCACGATGGTGTTCCGTGTTATCAATGTGGCGGGTACCGAATAGCATCGTAAAAATCGCCAATGCGACCACAACAAACCACGACACGCTACCGTTTTGATAACCAAAATCAGTAGCCAGCTCCGGAGCAATAATTTCAAGCCCCATAGTGATACCACGCAGCTGTAAAGCGATGTACGGCAAAATTCCCGCAACCGCTATGAGCGTAACAACCACGGCCAAACCTTGGGATTTACCGTAGCGTGCTCCGATAAAGTCAGCAATCGACGTGATGTGTTCCCGTTTAGCAATCAAAATAAGCCGAGCTAAAACGCGCCATCCGATGGTAAACACTAAAATGGGAGCAATATAGATGGGCAAGAAAGACCAAGGATTACTGCTGGCCTGCCCGACCGTGCCGTAGAAGGTCCATGATGTACAGTACACCGCAATGGAAAGGCTATAAATCCAAGGCCGCCAGCGCGCTAGCCACCTTTTCTGAATATCGCCGTACCACGCGATGATAAATAAAGCTCCCAAATACGCTAAAGAAACGGGAACCACCAGCCATCCTTGCATCCGATATCCTTTCTTGCCTTTCTTGCTACTTTTAAAGCAAGAGAATAAAAAAACCTCTCCATGAGGGAGAGGTTTCATTTAACACTGCTTTGATAACGGAGACAAAGCTTAGTTTTTAACCTTTGTTACATAAGTCTAATTCTGTGTTTCAAGTGGCTTGTCTGATACATCAACCACCTGATGTGGGTCTTGCGAATCAAGCTTGATGAACAGAGCCAATAACCCCATCGCGGCCATGCCCCAGAACACAAGAGGTCCCCAGTGCTCATAACCCCAGCCACTCAATACGGTCATTAACGCGATAAATGCGCCCAACGGAATCGCGTTATACAACGCTTGCAACGCTACGATCTTATTTTCTTCGGAGTTTTGGATATATTGGATCGCGGCAATGTGCGCGGTAGCGAAAGTCACACCATGCAATAGTTGAACAACCACCAAAGCAATAATTGATGTTGTCGACGCCGTAATACCCCAACGCATCATTACACCAACGGCAGCAGCAATAAACAGCGCGCGTATTGACCAACCTACGAATAAGCGCTTACTCAATGCAAACACTGCCACTTCTGCGGCTACTCCTAAGCTCCACAAGTAGCCAATGACATCTTCCGAGTGACCAGCGGCCTTCCAGTGAATCGCACTAAAGCCGTAGTAAGCCGCATGACTGCCCTGAATTAGTGACACCAACACTAAGAATTTTAGTATCGGCTTGTCGGTCAAAAGAGCGGTCAGCTTTGGACGTTCTGCGCTTTGCCCACCGTGCGTTACAGGCATTGGGTTAGTCGGTCGCATAGCAAACAGCAACGAGATAAACACGCCGAACATCGCAGTGTACAAGATCATATCGGAGCCAAATTCAGCCACCAGGTAGCCCACTGCCGTCGAGCCTGCGATAAAGGCGATCGAACCCCATAGCCGCGTGCGGCCATAATCGAGCATTTTCAGGCGAGCGTAGTAATTTGCCATCGCGTCCGACAACGGAATAATCGGTCCACAACAAAGATTGAACAACACTGTCGCTAGTGCCATTAACCAAAAGCTACCACCCGTAAAAAAGTGAAATCCAACAAAAAGGAGGGCAGCGAAACTCAACCAACGTAAAGCAGGCATAAGATGTTCGACTTTGTGTACTCGTGGGGTGATCACGATATTGGCAACACAACGTGTCGCAAGGCCTAACCCGACCAGCAAACCGATATCTGTCGAAGATACGCCCTGATCCTTAAACCAAAGTGACCAAAATGGCAGATACACGCCATACGCAAAGAAGAATCCGAGAAAGTACTGGGAAATCCAGCCATACGGAGAAGGTTTCAACATTACTAATATCCTAAAACGGGAACACCAACGTTCGAGCCGGGAATTATGGATCGCCATGCGTATTATAAAAAGGGAAGAATAAGAAACTTATCGTTTCCTCGATGGAATACTAACTTTGCGACATTTGGCATCTTCAAGCGAAAACATCGTAATTTAGACCAAAGTCGTCTGGCTTCCGGTAAGAAATTTGTCAGACTTAGAGAGTGTTCCTTCCATCATTATTGGGTGTTCTCATGCCTGACAAATTTAACATGCAATCTCCACCGTTCGATCGCTTAACTGAAGCACAACAAACGCGACTGCGATCGTCTCTGGACGTCGCCTACTATCGAGCTCGAGATGTTATTTTATCCTGCGGACAGAAGAACCCCCACTTACATATTCTGATCAAAGGCGCGGTAGAAGAGCGCTCCAACGATCAACAGGAAGTGTTCGCACATTATGCCAACGACGATATGTTCGATGTACGCTCGTTACTTGAAGACAAGGTACGTCATCACTACATCGCGCTTGAGGACACGCTCTCTTACCTACTGCCGAAAGAAGTTTTCCTTGCCCTTTACAACGAAAATGGCCAGTTTGCAGCCTATTTCGATAACAATTTATCGAAACGGCAAGAGCTCATCGAAGCGGCCCATCAACAGCAAAACTTAGCGGAGTTTATTCTCACTAAAGTTGACCGCAGCATTTATCACCCACCGATGATCCTTGAACCAAATACACCAATTAACGAGGTAACACGTTCCTTAAAAGAAAATGGGATTGACGCTGCATTGGTTCAACTCCATGGCGATGATCCACGATTGGAAAAATGGCCATCAGCCCACCCGTACGCAATAGTGACTCGTACTAATATGCTGCATTCTGTGATGTTGGATGGTTGCGCGCTCGACACACCAGTGGGTGAGATCGCGAGCTTTCCTGTTTATCACGTTGATGATGGTGACTTTCTATTCAACGCCATGATCACAATGACCAGAAACAGAATGAAACGCCTCATGGTATGTGAAGGCAACAGAGCCGTTGGCATGCTGGATATGACCCAAATTCTCAGCGCGTTCTCAACCCACTCTCACGTGTTAACGCTCAGTATTGCTCGAGCAAGCAGCGTGGAAGAGCTCGCTTTGGCCTCAAACCGCCAACGTCAATTGGTCGAGAGCTTATTGAAAAACGGCATCCGCACTCGCTTCATCATGGAGCTTATCTCAGCCGTAAACGAACAAATTATAGAGAAAGCGTTCGAGTTAGTGATACCACCAGCCTTGCACGACCATTGTTGCTTGATCGTACTCGGCTCTGAAGGCCGAGGAGAGCAAATTCTCAAAACCGATCAAGACAATGCCCTGATTATTCAAGATGGTCTGGAATGGCCTCATTGCGAACAAGTGATGCGATCCTTCACACACACCCTACAACAGCTCGGTTATCCACTTTGCCCTGGTAAAGTGATGGTTAACAACCCGAAATGGGTCAAAACACAGCAAGAATGGATAAGTACCCTAAACCACTGGATAGCTAAAGCCGAACCAGAACAAATCATGGACTTAGCCATTTTCAGTGACGCCCATGCTGTTGCTGGGAATTGCGAGCTGCTGGCTCCAATTGCGGCGCATCTTCGTGACACAATGAAAGATCGCATGTTGATATTGTCTGACTTTACTCGCCCTGCCTTGCAGTTTTCGGTGCCCCTAACTCTATTTGGCAACGTAAAAAGTGCTAAAGACGGATTGGACATTAAACGCGGCGGTATTTTCCCAATTGTACACGGCATTCGCGCCTTGTCTTTGGAGTATGCCATTGAAGAGAAGAACACGTTTGAACGCATTGAAGCTCTGAGAAATAAGCGCATCTTAGAACCCGAAACAGCAGATAATCTCAACGAAGCACTAAAATTGTTCTTTAAACTTCGCCTTAATCAGCAACTCAAAAAGCAAGAAGCGTTGAATAACATTGATATTAAACAACTGGATAGAACTGAGCGTGATTTGCTTCGCCACAGCTTACATGTGGTGAAGAAATTTAAGCAATTTTTAGGCTTCCATTATCAAATTCGTGATTAACCCTGATTTTCATAAATCACAGAGGCGTAGGCAATGAACTGGTTACAACGCAAATACTGGCACTACAAACTGAAAGGTTCGCCTTATCAGTCGCTGTTTTGCACGCCAGATAAAACAGAATACGTCTCTCTTGACTGCGAAACCACCAGCCTTGACCCAAATCGCGCCGAGCTGGTTACTATTGCAGCCACCAAGATCATCGACAACCGCATCATCACCAGTCAACCATTTGAAGTCCGCTTACGCGCTCCGCAATCGCTCGACTCTGGCTCGGTCAAGATCCATCGAATTCGCCACCAAGACTTAGCCGATGGCATCAGTGAAAAAGAGGCGCTGCTCGAGCTGCTCGACTTTATCGGCAACCGACCACTTGTGGGCTATCACATTCGTTACGATAAAAAGATCTTAGACCTTGCTTGTCTGCGGCAACTTGGCTTCCCACTTCCTAACCCACTTATCGAGGTCAGTCAGATTTATCACGATAAGTTGGAACGACATTTGCCGAATGCCTATTTCGACTTAAGTCTGGATGCCATTTGTAAACACCTCGAACTTCCTATCCAAGACAAACACGACGCCTTGCAAGACGCGATTTCTGCCGCTTTGGTCTTTGTCCGCTTAACGAAAGGCGATTTACCCAACCTAACCGCGCCGTATACATAAAAATCAGTTGACCTAGCTCCCAGAAATACTTTTGTTTCAGCGATTTCCCGGCGCTTCCATCACTCTCATCCTAAAGTCTAATTGTGGAAATACGCGCGGTGACTGACAGTTATAAGCGCAACGTCGTCATTACCACGACCAAGTTATTTAGAACCAAAAAACAGCCCTACAAAAATATATTCAAAATCTTATCTAGATTGGTGTAAGGCCGAGAAATAAGGCACAAGGAGAGAAGCCATGAGCGAAGCCCACGTTTATCCGGTAAAAGAAAATATTAAAACTCATACACACGCGGATAATGATACTTACTTAGCCATGTATCAGCAGTCGGTAACCGATCCAGAGGGCTTCTGGAACGAACACGGCAAAATCGTTGATTGGATCAAACCTTTCACCAAAGTAAAAAGCACTTCTTTCGACACTGGCCATGTTGATATTCGCTGGTTTGAAGATGGCACACTGAACGTCTCGGCTAACTGTATTGACCGTCATCTTGCAGAACACGGGGACGACGTCGCCATCATTTGGGAAGGCGATGATCCAGCCGACGACAAAACACTCACTTTCAACGAACTGCACAAAGAAGTGTGTAAATTCTCCAACGCATTGAAAGAGCAAGGCGTACGCAAGGGAGACGTGGTGTGTCTATACATGCCAATGGTGCCAGAAGCCGCTGTGGCTATGCTCGCTTGTACCCGTATTGGTGCGGTTCACACCGTAGTATTTGGCGGTTTCTCACCAGAAGCACTATCCGGCCGTATCATCGACTCTGACGCTAAAGTCGTGATCACCGCAGACGAAGGCGTACGTGGCGGACGCGCTGTTCCACTGAAAAAGAACGTGGATGAAGCACTAACCAACCCAGACGTAAAAACCATCAATAAAGTCGTCGTGCTTAAACGTACAGGTGGTGATGTTGAATGGCATGAACACCGTGATGTTTGGTGGCACGAAGCAACAGCCAACGTTTCTGACGTTTGCCCACCAGAAGAGATGAAAGCCGAAGACCCGCTGTTCATCCTCTACACATCTGGCTCGACAGGTAAACCTAAAGGCGTACTACATACTACAGGCGGTTACCTCGTCTACGCGGCAATGACCTTTAAATATGTCTTCGATTATCAACCAGGTGAAACCTTCTGGTGTACCGCGGATGTGGGCTGGATTACAGGCCATACTTACCTAATTTATGGTCCACTAGCGAACGGGGCCAAAACCATTCTGTTTGAAGGTGTTCCAAACTACCCAAGCACGGCTCGTATGAGTGAAGTGGTTGATAAGCACCAAGTGAACATTCTCTACACTGCGCCAACCGCTATTCGTGCACTAATGGCAAAAGGTAACGAAGCGGTAGCAGGGACATCACGTTCAAGCTTACGTGTTATGGGTTCAGTAGGTGAGCCTATCAACCCTGAAGCGTGGGAGTGGTACTACAAAACGATTGGTAACGAGAGCTCGCCTATCGTTGATACTTGGTGGCAAACAGAGACCGGCGGTATCTTAATTGCACCACTACCAGGTGCAACAGACTTAAAACCAGGCTCAGCAACTCGACCATTCTTCGGAGTCCAACCTGCACTGGTTGATAACATGGGCAACATCATTGAAGAAACCGCAGCAGAAGGTAACTTGGTGATCCTTGATTCATGGCCAGGTCAGATGCGTACTGTTTATGGCGACCACGAGCGCTTTGAACAGACCTACTTCTCAACCTTCAAGGGAATGTACTTTACTAGTGATGGGGCTCGTCGTGACGAAGACGGTTACTACTGGATCACGGGCCGTGTTGATGACGTACTAAACGTGTCGGGTCACCGCATGGGTACCGCTGAAATAGAATCGGCTCTTGTCGCACATCATAAAATTGCTGAGGCCGCTATTGTGGGCATTCCGCATGATATCAAAGGCCAAGCTATCTACGCTTACATTACCTTGAACGATGGTGAATTCCCGTCAGCAGAGCTACACAAAGAAGTGAAAGATTGGGTGCGTAAAGAGATTGGTCCAATTGCAACACCAGATGTACTGCACTGGACGGATTCCTTACCGAAGACTCGTTCTGGTAAGATCATGCGTCGAATCCTGCGTAAAATTGCAACGGGTGATACCAGCAACCTCGGAGACACATCAACGCTTGCCGATCCGAGCGTTGTAGATAAACTTATCGCAGAGAAAGCAGAATTGGCATAAATTCAACCAACTGTTTTAAAAGCACTTTAAAAACCGCCATCACTCATGGCGGTTTTTTGCTTTAGTGCACAAATTGGCCACACAAAAAATATGGCAATTATGTTGTTTTTGTTAACTTGGTTACAGAAACGAGAGTGGCTATTAGGAGATTAGACCAGTAAATTGCTGCTAATTGCTATGAATTAGCTATAATCTTGGTCGATTTTTTAAAATTTGCTCGGTTTTAACAAAAAAATCGTGCTGAACTATCGTATATTTGGGAATATAAACGTTCCACTCACGATAAGGGAAGATAGCAACACAATGTCTGCAAAGTCACGGATTCTTGTTCTAAACGGACCAAATCTTAATCTATTGGGTCTGCGCGAACCGACACACTATGGTCACAGTACCTTAGCTCAAGTTGTGGATACTCTTACAGAGCAAGCCCATAACGCTGGGGTAGAACTGGAACACCTACAATCAAATCGTGAGTACGAACTGATTGAAGCCATTCACGCTGCCTATGGCAAGATTGACTTCATCATCATCAATCCAGCGGCTTTCACTCATACTAGTGTGGCGCTGCGAGATGCATTACTTGGCGTCGCCATCCCATTTATTGAGGTGCACTTATCAAATGTGCACGCACGTGAACCATTCCGTCATCACTCTTATCTGTCAGATAAAGCAGAGGGTGTGATTTGCGGTTTAGGCGCACAAGGTTATGAATTTGCTCTGTCTGCAGCGATCAATAAGCTACAGGCAAAGTAACCCTAACACTCTGCAACCCTACGAGGGTTGTCTTAATCACAAGATAAAAGAGAAAGAAAAGATGGATATTCGTAAAATCAAGAAGCTAATTGAGTTAGTTGAAGAGTCTGGCATTGCTGAGCTAGAGATCTCTGAAGGTGAAGAGTCAGTGCGCATCAGCCGTCATGGCACTGCAGCCCCTCAAGCACCAATTCACTACGCAGCAGCTCCAGCAGCGGCACCTGCTCCAGTAGCAGCGGCACCAGTAGCGGAAGCGCCAGCAGCAGAAGCTCCAGCAGCAACACCTGCAGGTCACCAAGTTCTTTCTCCAATGGTTGGTACTTTCTACCGCTCTCCAAGCCCAGACTCTAAAGCATTCGTAGAAGTGGGTCAGAAAGTAAATGCTGGCGATACTCTATGTATTGTTGAAGCAATGAAAATGATGAACCAAATCGAAGCGGACAAATCTGGCGTTGTTACAGCAATCCTAGCTGAAGACGGCCAACCAGTTGAATTCGACCAACCTCTTGTTGTAATCGAATAAGCGGGGCTTGCCTTATGCTAGACAAAGTAGTCATCGCGAACCGAGGTGAAATTGCACTTCGTATTCTTCGCGCTTGTAAAGAATTAGGTATTAAGACCGTCGCTGTTCACTCAACAGCGGACCGCGATCTTAAGCACGTACTACTCGCAGACGAAACCGTATGTATCGGCCCTGCTCGTGGTATCGACAGCTACCTAAACATTCCACGCATCATTTCTGCAGCAGAAGTAACTGGTGCTGTGGCTATCCACCCAGGTTACGGCTTCCTGTCTGAGAACGCAGACTTCGCAGAGCAAGTTGAGCGCAGTGGTTTCATCTTCGTTGGTCCAAAGGCAGACACTATCCGCCTAATGGGCGATAAAGTATCTGCTATCAATGCAATGAAGAAAGCAGGCGTTCCTTGTGTACCGGGTTCTGACGGCCCTCTAGACAATGACGAAGAGAAAAACAAAGCATTTGCTAAGCGCATTGGTTACCCAGTAATCATCAAAGCATCTGGCGGCGGCGGCGGTCGTGGTATGCGTGTTGTTCGCGCAGAGAAAGACCTTATCCAAGCTATTGCAATGACACGTGCTGAAGCAAAAGCGGCGTTCAACAATGACATGGTTTACATGGAGAAATTCCTAGAAAACCCTCGTCACGTTGAAGTTCAGGTTATTGCTGACGGTCAAGGCGGCGCAATCCACCTTGGTGAGCGTGACTGTTCAATGCAACGTCGTCACCAAAAAGTAGTGGAAGAAGCTCCAGCACCTGGTATCACCGAAGAAATGCGTAAGTACATCGGTGAACGCTGTACTCGTGCATGTATCGAGATCGGTTACCGCGGCGCAGGTACGTTTGAATTCCTATACGAGAACGGTGAGTTCTACTTCATCGAAATGAACACTCGTATTCAGGTAGAGCACCCAGTAACAGAGATGGTTACTGGCATCGACCTAATCAAAGAACAGCTTCGCGTTGCAGCGGGTCAGCCTCTGTCATTCACTCAAGATGATATTAAGATCCGTGGCCATGCGATTGAGTGTCGTATCAACGCAGAAGACCCTGAGCGCTTCCTACCATCTCCGGGTAAGATCGAGCGTTTCCACGCTCCTGGCGGTATGGGTGTACGTTGGGAATCTCATATCTACACAGGCTACACAGTACCACCTCATTACGATTCAATGATTGGTAAACTGATCACTTACGGTGAGAACCGTGATGTAGCGATTGCACGTATGAAGAACGCACTGGGTGAGATGATCATCGAAGGCATCAAAACTAACGTACCACTGCAATTCTCCATTATGAATGACGAAAACTTCCAACACGGTGGTGCAAACATCCACTACTTAGAGAAGAAGCTTGGCTTACAATAAACCTAAGCAAACGTCTTAAAAAATGCCCACTCCCGTGGGCATTTTTGTTTTATATGTACGCGAACGGCTCAACATATAAATCGGCTTATTTGGGTATATACTCAAACAAATCGTAGAGTTCTGGTAAACTCTGCGCCACTTCATTCACTTTAAGAGCAAAAACCAATGCCTTGGATTCAAATCAAACTCAACGCGACCAATGAAAACGCTGAGCAAATCGGCGATATGCTAATGGAAGAGACTGGCGCGCTGTCTGTTACATTCTTAGACGCGCAGGATACACCTGTATTCGAACCTCTACCTGGCGAAACTCGCTTATGGGGCGATACTGATATTCTGGCACTGTATGATGCAGAAGCAGACACTAACTTCATCATCGACCAAATTAAAGCGAGCAATATGCTGGCTGACAATTTTGCTTACAAAGTAGAACAGCTTGAAGATAAAGACTGGGAACGCGAATGGATGGAAAACTTCCACCCAATGAAATTTGGTGAACGCTTATGGATTTGTCCAAGCTGGCGCGACATTCCAGATCCTGACGCTGTTAATGTTATGTTGGATCCAGGCCTTGCATTCGGTACGGGTACTCACCCTACAACAGCACTTTGTCTTGAGTGGCTAGAAAGCATGGACTTAAGCGGTAAGACCGTTATCGACTTCGGTTGTGGCTCAGGTATTCTTGCGATCGCAGCGATCAAACTGGGCGCTGAAAAAGTGATAGGGATCGACATTGATCCTCAAGCCCTGCTTGCTTCAAAAGACAATGCTGAGCGTAATGGCGTTGCAGACAGACTAGAAGTTTACTTACCGCAAAATCAACCAGAAGGTCTCGTCGCTGACGTCGTTGTGGCCAACATCCTTGCGGGACCTTTACGTGAACTTGCACCTATCATCAAAGGACTAGTTAAGCCAAATGGCGACCTCGCTATGTCCGGCGTATTAGACACTCAAGCTGAAGATGTTGCGAACTATTACCGTGACGAGCTTCACATTGACCCGATTGTTGAGCAAAGTGAATGGTGTCGCATCTCTGGTCGTAAGCAAGGCTAGACAAGGTTTTCAGAGCTAATTGTTTGAAATTCATACAATTTACAAAAACAATTTGTAAATGCTCAAATATTAGTCTTTTCACGCAGTGAAAAAATGCGTAAAATGCGCGCCCTTGCTGGTACAGAACTGTGATGACGTTTTGAAAATCGGAAACTATCAACTTAAGAACAATCTAATCGTAGCCCCTATGGCTGGTGTAACGGATAGACCGTTTCGCGAGTTGTGTCTTCGCTATGGTGCGGGAATGGCCGTCAGTGAAATGATGTCTGCTAACCCAAAACTATGGGGAACGTCAAAGTCGAAACAGCGCATGGTACACGAGGGCGAATCGGGCATTCGCTCTGTACAGATTGCGGGTTCCGATCCACAGCTTATGGCGGACGCAGCTCAATTCAGTGTTGAGAACGGTGCACAAATCATCGACATCAACATGGGCTGCCCGGCAAAAAAAGTGAATAAGAAGCTAGCGGGCTCTGCTCTGCTTCAATACCCAAACATTATCGAAGAGATTTTGAAAGCGGTCGTGAATGCAGTGGACGTTCCTGTAACGTTAAAGACTCGAACTGGCTGGGATACAGACAACAAGAACTGTGTCCAGATCGCTAAATTAGCCGAAAACTGCGGCATACAAGCTCTTGCTCTGCATGGCAGAACGAAAGCATGTATGTACAAAGGTGAGGCCGAATATGACAGCATTAAAGCGGTAAAAGAGGCGATTTCAATTCCGGTTATCGCGAACGGTGATATCGATAGCCCGGAGAAAGCCAAATTTGTACTGGAGTACACCGGTGCGGACGCTTTAATGATTGGACGCCCTGCCCAGGGTCGTCCTTGGATTTTCCAGGAAATCCATCACTATTTGGAAAACGGCACCACAATGGAGGAGCTTCCAACTGAGGAAGTGAAAACCATTATGCTTGGTCATGTAAATGCTCTGCATGAATTTTATGGGGAGTTCTTAGGTCCACGTATCGCGCGCAAGCACGTTGGGTGGTACCTGAAAGAGCATGAACAGGCAAGTGAGTTTCGCCGTACCTTCAACGCTATCGACGCAGCTCCGCTGCAAATAGAGGCGTTAGAAGGTTATTTTGATAACGTTGCATCATAATTAAGAGAAGAGCTAGACCGAATATGTTCGAACAAAATCTGACTTCAGAAGCATTAACAGTAACTACAGTAACGTCACAAGACCAGATTACTCAGAAGCCTTTACGTGACTCTGTTAAAGCGTCTCTTAAAAACTACCTTGCTCAACTAAACGGCCAGGAAGTAACAGAACTATACGAATTAGTTCTAGCTGAAGTTGAACAGCCACTACTAGATACTATCATGCAGTACACTCGCGGTAACCAAACTCGCGCAGCAACTATGATGGGTATCAACCGCGGTACTCTTCGCAAGAAACTTAAGAAATACGGCATGAACTAAGACCGTTTTTCAAAAAGTATTTGGAACAAGCCGTTACCTTTTTAGGTAACGGCTTTTCTTTATCTACTAAAACACTACGAATAACGCGTATTACCAACTGGCTTTAAGATAACCACTGCTGAGCCAAACAATAGCAAAGCCACGAAAGCGACACATTCATTACCTACAGAATACGCGAAGCCCGCCAAGGCAGACCAAATCGCGACACCAAAGTGCATCATACTCATTCCAGAAGACATCAGCACACCTCGATGTTCATCAGATAAGCTTGCTATATGTGCTTGTAACGCCGGAGAGCCTACCCCTCCAGCAAGAGACCAGAGCACTAGAGCTGGAAGATAAGCGGTCACCGTACTCATCTCATTTGAGAACACCCATGCACTGCAAGGTATGCACACCATTAAAGCCACTCGCATAACGGCTCGAGAGCTACCAAGCCAACGGCAAGCTCTCGCCACGCACATATTTCCAACCACACTCACGATCCCTAGAGCAGCATAAATAGCGCCCACCCAACCGAGCGCCAACTCGCTGGTATCTCGAATATGGAGGCCTATCAGGTTAAATACACCAATACCTCCCCCTAGGCCTAAACACATCGCTAGAATCGCTCTCAACACGCCTGGAAGATGAATGACGTCTGCGATAGGTGGCAGAGTATCTGACTTCTTGGACTCATTATGCTTGTTGTTCATGAACACTACGCTCATGGCACTGACAAGAAGAGCCGCAACGCCCAAAATAATAAAAGCGGCACGCCATGATAAAAGCTGGGTCAACAATGCTCCGATCGCCGGGCTGGTTATCATACCTAGCGTTAATCCCGCCTGAACCATCACAATTTGACGCATCGCTCTATTACCCTTCGCGTCTCCCGCTAACGCGAATGCAATTGGCAACATGCCTGCACTTGCAATACCAGTGATCACTCGAGTTGCAATAGCAAGTTCAAAATCATGAACTATGCCCGTCGTAATAGACGCAACCCCAAATACAAAGCAAGCAGGCACCATGATTCGAATACGCCCAACTCGGTCTGATAAACGGCCCAAGTAAGGAGCGAAAATTGCTATGGCTAAACTATATGCCGTAATAAATAAGGTCACCTGACTCGGTTGAACACTTAAATCATTTCCGATAGGTTCAAGAATAGATCCAAGCATCAACTCATCAGCACCAACAAGAAAAGCAACGAGAAATAGGATCATGGACTGCATCATAGCTCCACCTCCTGTTCTGTTTCCGATTCAGCACAAGTGAGCAACGAAATATCTAAAACTCTATCAGGCCAAGATTGCAAAAATGCCTTCTCATGAGATACTACAATCACGCTACCGGAAAAGCGCTGGAGAGCCTCTTTAAGCGCATTTTTACTGCTGCTATCCAAATGTGTTGTTGGTTCGTCCAACAGCAAAACATTGCATTTCTGAACCGATAAACAACACAGTTTCACCCGAGTTTGCTCACCACCGCTCAATGTATCTAAGTGGCGCTGCGTCTTATCCCCCGTGATCCCAAAGCGAGCTAATAGCTTGCGTGACTCTTTGCTTGAGATTGTTGGCGCACAAGAGCACAGCTCCTGTTCAGGCGTGTTCTGAGGATGGCGCCAAGACAAATCTTGAGAAAAATAACCAATCATTGCACCTTTTGCCAATACCACCTCACCAGAGAGTGGCTCGATCTTCCCCATCAGGGTTTTAAGTAAGGTCGACTTACCCACGCCGTTAAAGCCAGCAACAACCAACTTTTCCCCGCGCGCTAACGTGATATCAAATACTGGAAGCAGAGGCTGCTGATAACCGATCATCAACGCTTTTGCCTCAACCACATTCGGTTGCTCAATGGGCTGGTAAGCAAAGTCAAACGTCGATACTTTCTCTACATGATTCAGTTGAATACGTTCGATTTTATCCAGTCTCTTCTTACGCCCTTTAGCAAGACTGGCGTTAACTCCTGCACCATTTTGGGCAATAAATTTCTCTAACTTTCGAATTTCACTTTGCTGAGCCTTATATTGCTTTTCTAATAAAGCACCGTCGTGCTGCTTTTGCTGCATTGCTTTGACATAAGTACCGCTGTATTTTCGAACCGTTTGATAATCAATATCACAAACACTGGTCGCTACTTGATTAAGGAAATCAATATCATGAGAAACCAGTAAAACGGTGCCAATGTAATCATTGAGAAACGCGACTAGCCATTCAATGTGCGAAGCATCAAGATAGTTTGTCGGCTCATCAAGAATTAACACATCGGGGTTGCGAAGTAACAACTTGCCTAAAAGGACTTTGTGTCTTTGACCACCACTTAGCGAGACAAGTGGTGTATCTAAGCCAAATTGATAAATACCAAGACCTACAGCAACTCGTTCAATTTTGGTATTAATTGCATAGAAGTCTTCATCTTCTAAATATGCCTGTAGCCGAGCGACTTGGCTTAAAAGAGATGTAGAGTGAGACTCGGTCATCGCCTGATACAAAGTCCAAAGCTTCTGCTCGGCAGCGTATAAGTTCTCAAAAGCACTCTTTAAGCATTCATAAACCGTCAGCGCATTATCCATCTTAAAATGTTGCTCTAAATACCCCACCTCAAGGTTTGGTAACCAGTCAATGCAGCCCTTATCTGCAGATAATTCACCGAAAAGCAGTTTCAATAAGGTGCTTTTTCCAACACCATTCGCTCCGGTGATACCTACTTTCTCTCCCACGTTAATACGAAAGGTCACGTTGTTGTATAATGTCTTATCGGCTACCTGATAAGACAAATTTTTAACTTGTAAAATACTCATGTTTTCAACCAAATAAAAAAGGGCCGGTGATCAATACCGGCCCTTATTTCAATACTGGGTAATGCTTTGTAGCTGCTTAACAGATACAAAAAGGCCGATGATGAAATATCACCGGCCATCTCTTCTCTTTTATCAGGTGTACAAGCTCCTGCGTATAACTTCAGCGAAGCTACCCACACATAAAACACCTGATGAAGATTAATTTAAGACTCCGAGCAACACTTCATCGCGTTTTTTGCACGGAGTTCAGCCTTCTTACAAAGCTTTTAAACAAGAGATATAACATGATTTACTGTCGAAAAAATATTCGATGTGAAGCGTACACCTTTAGAATAAAAAGTACCAGATAATTGTTAAAACTATCGTGACTTACACGAAGGTCCACAGAAAGAAGACTTTTCCTCAGTCAATGTGCCAGGTGAACTGCTTACTCAGCAAACACAGCTATGAAAGCACCTATACCGCTCACGTTATACGTACGTAGTGGTGGCTTTGAAGGTTAGAGAGGGTTAGAGGGAAGAAGTAGCGAATATACTTTAAGACACTGGCGTAAATAGATCGACAAAACAAAATCCATGTTTGGAAAGTTTTAAATGCGCTGAGTTTATATTAATAAGCGCCTATGGCTAAATCAAAACATTTAAAGCAGAGAAATCTCCCCCGAAAATAACATAACCTAGTGAATAAATTCTCCAGGTAATAATAAAGGAAGCTTTGGTAAGTTAAGCACAGGGGCTAAAAACTAGCGCTCGAGACTGCAGAAACCACACAAAACTGCGTTCCACTTCACTCATAACAGGGCTTAGAAAGCATCGCCAGAGGGAAGCCGGCCTCTCGATGCAAGGTTTCAATATGAAAGTGGGTTTAAGGTAAG
>NZ_JAWOUH010000025.1:0-62304 GCF_033339295.1 Vibrio sp. 704
AGAGTGATTCGCAACGCTTGGCAGTTTCGCTTCGCTCAAGTATAGCCAAGCGCCGCTCACACCTTAATGCGGCGTTATGTGCTTTGGGAGAAAATGGAAATGGATATTCCCGACAGATTCAAAAATGTAAGATACGTTTCATCCCGCATTCCGGGTTACAAAGATGATTCAGACTTAACGCTTGGAGCTAACTGTCAGGTCTTTGCTTATAACCTGCTCAGAGACTTCGGTCTAAATCCACCTAACTACCGTTCTAGTGAATGGTGGGATGAGTGAGGTGGTCACTGAGTTTAAGCCGCTAGATATCATGATGTACAACGACTCTACTGACTCATACGGAGCACACGTTGGGGTGTATGTCGGTAATGGACTCGTCTACCCCCTTTCTTTATCCAATGGCGTACCCATGTTTGAGCGCCATTTAGACTTACTTCAACAAAGTAAGTATCAGTTTTTATTGGCGCTAAGCGTATAAAACAGTTTGGTGCATAACGTAAGTACGCACATAACAAACTGTTCAAGAGGGATTCGCAACGCGTGTCATTTTCACCATGCGTTGATTTTAGTGATTAAGGCGGCTTGCGGCGGCTTTTGTATTGCGTTGCTCACCCCTTAGCTGGGCGTTAGCCTTATTACGGGGAATTGGAGCCCTCAGCAGAGGACTCCCGATATAAATCACTGTTTAAAAACGTGGTCTAAAACTGCAATATGATACGCATTTACTTGTCCCCAACGTTCATCAGGAACTTTATTGATCTTACCTCCAATTTTTTGGGTGTAAGCTCTAGCTTCCAAACCTTTAGCTTTTGCTAAGGTCAGAATGATTGGGATATTTTTAGAGTTACAATAAGCGATAACTGTGTAGTAATCCTTATCTCCAAATTTATGCTCTAATGCAGCATTTGCCGCTTTAAATGCATCGTCGGCTTTTTGATTGGCTTTTGTAACTTCGGCATTTGTTCTAGAAATGTGAGCTTGTGTATTTAACTGAGCCTTTTCTAAGTTGTTAATTCGTTGGTCATGTTGAACTAGCAAATTAGCTTGGTTTAATAGTTGCTCCGCCGATGATAGTACTCTCTGTGCTTCGAAATATGCATCTACCAATTGTTCTTGGACTTGCCATGAAAAATCATCGGTAAATGCTTTTACCAACATTGAGTACCCACGTTGTGTAATTAAAATAATTCCAGATGGCGGAATAGGGTGTGGGTAAGAAGCTGCAAATGCTTGGTCCGTAGGCATTGCTATGAAGTAGTGTTTGTTCTTAAGCAACTTCGATTGGTTTGCAGTAAAAATGTTGTAAGTAGTGTTTTGAGAAACTCTATGTTATTTGTCAATGTCCCACAAGGTTAGGACACGCTCGGAGTTAAACTCAACGACAGGGATCGTAACCAAAAGGTCATTAATACTCAAAGGTCAAATATGGATATTTACCCAGAAATCGAATTATCTAAAGCGCAGCATAATGCAATTGAAGCTCTTAGAAACAAGTCGTTTCCTGAACACCAAGTTACTCGCTCTTACTATAAGCAACTCCCGCATATGAGAGTTCTGAATTACGAAGGTGATCAGTTAGTTGGTTACATGGGATTAGACTACAGAGTTGTTCGCGTTGGTGATGAAATTTATAAAGTATTAGGTGTGAGTGACTTTTGTGTCGAGAGCAAAGTTCAAAGACAAGGTATTGGCACAACAATGTTGTCTCAACTCAGCGAGTATGCGTCCACTAAAGATGTCGACTTCATCATTTTAGTCTCCGATTTGGAGCGTTTTTATGTGGCTAATGGTTATATGCGCCTTAACTCTCTAAGTTCTTGGTTGCGAGTTCACGAACATAAAAATTACGGTGTCGCTGTAGAGCAACTAGATGATTTATATGTTAAACCTATCAGCGGTAAAACTTGGGCTGTTGGTCATATAGATTGGTTAGGGTATATGTATTAGTCTGTAGTGGGCTAATAAATTGTTCAAAAAGAAATACTACACGTGGCATTTCCAATTAGCGTTGCTTATGCCTTACGAGCGCGTTTTCCCACAGGAGTAATATGTGATTGTAGTAGCAAGGTTTTCTTTTCCTCATGAAGCTCATATTGCGAGAGCAAGCCTAGATAGTGTCGGAATAGAAAGTTACATCGCTGACGAGCACACGGTAAATACTCAGTGGCTTTATTCAAATGCAATTGGCGGCGTCCGTCTGATGGTGGACGAAAGTGATGCAGAAGATGCGAAACAAATACTTAGTAGCGATTTCTCAGAATCATTGGGAAATGAAGTTGACGTTGATGAAGAAAAAGACGTTTGCCCTAAATGTGGTAGTAAAGATCTATTTGCATTTACAAAAGGTAAACGCCCAGCTTTCTTAGTTTTTATTTTACTGGGTTTTCCACTGTTTTTTTACAAGCATGGCTATAAGTGTAAGCAGTGTGGAGAGTTTAGTGAAAAACTTTAAATCTTTAGATAACAAGGCATTAAAGAGAACATTTGTACTCGTAGTATTTTTACGATGAGTTATGTCTAGTGCCTATACAAGAAGTCAGAGTTACTGCTTGCTTACAAGCAAAGCATTATACGATAGTGAAGGAATAACATTGAATGAGTGAAGTTAAAACAATAGAGCAGTTAAAAGAAATTTACGCAGAGCCAAGTGCGAGAGCTAAAAATAAAGCGCTGCCTGTGCTGGATGTTCATGCGATTACATTAATTAATAATTGCCATTTTGCAGTTCTAAGTACCGTTGATTCACAAGGGTATATCGATCTTTCTCCTAAAGGAGGAGAGCCTGGCTTCGTAAAAGTTTTAGATGAATCAACATTATTGCTCCCTGATAGCTCGGGGAACAATCGTATAGATAGTCTAAAAAATATCATTAGTAACCCCAAGGTAGGGTTGTTATTGATGGTAAATGGTATTGATGAAGTGCTCCGTATTAAAGGAATCGCAAGTATTCACACCGACTCCAACTTGATATCTGCTTGCCCCGATGGAAGTAAAGATCCTAAGGTTGTTATCAAAATAGTCATAGAGAGTATGTACTTTCATTGTGCGAAAGCGGTGATGAGAGGGAAACTTTGGTCTGATGACTATAAAGTAAATCGCTCAATTCTCCCTTCATTAGCTCAAATCTTTAAAGATCAACAAAAGTTAGAAAGTAAAGCGCTTAATCAAGAAGAGATGTTGAAATATTACCAATCTAGCCTTTAGAACGAGCGTGGTAATATATTGAAAAGATAGAAAAATCAGGTTCGACCGTACTATGCGGAAGTATGGATTAGGTTTAGTGGGGATGTTACTGTCTCAATAGCGTTAGTTCACAAATAAACAATTGTTAGTCCAAATTTTAAAATGAAAAATGCAGGAAAATTTACTCTAGAAAATTACGTTTTGGCTAGTCCGGGAGTTAGGTGTGTTGGACAAATGATTGATCTTTTTGTCAGTTTTAGCATTTTTACTCTCGTTTTATGGGGCGGCTTAGAAATCGGTATTGAAAAAGAGCTTGTGCGCGCTATAGCAGTAACTGCGACTGTATCGTATTACCTTTTTTCTGATTGTTTACCAAATGGTCAAAGTGTGGGTAAAAAACTTTTGGGCATTGCAGTTATCAGTGCAAGAACGGGTAAAAAGTGCAATATTTTTCAGTCGCTCTTTCGAAATGTTATTACTCCATTCTTAGGTTTTATTGACTCAATTTTCATTCTTGGTAAAAAGAGGCAACGGCTCGGTGATAAGTTGGTGAGAACGGTGGTGGTAGTGCACTAGTTTGTTGAAAAAATTGATAGCGCTGAGGACTTGCGTTCAAGTCGGGCTTTGTTTTCGTGGTGGAACAGCCTCGCTTAGGAGGTAGCGTTACTCACATACTTAATGTAGCGTTGTAAGAAAATTGGTATTGGAGTCCAAGTTTTATGTCAGAAAAAGAGAAAATGTTAGCAGGTGAGCTTTATGACCCAAGTGATGAAGAGTTATTAAAGTTAAGGTTGAGCGCTAGGTTACTAACTGAAAAATTGAATGCCACGTCTGTTGAGCATAAACAAAAGCGAGTTCAAATAACTAAGCGCTTGTTCGGCACAACAGGGGACGATATTCATGTTGAATCTTCTTTCAATTGCGACTACGGATCCAACATTCACGTTGGAGATAATTTTTACGCTAATTTTGGTTGTGTGATTTTGGATGTTGCGGAAGTTAAGTTTGGTGATAACTGTTTACTTGGGCCTCAAGTTGGCATTTATACTGCGACTCATCCCTTAGATCCTATCGAGAGGAACAGTGGTTTAGAGCTAGCAAAGCCCATAAACATTGGTGACAATTGTTGGATAGGTGGCCATGCCGTAATCAACCCTGGCGTAACACTTGGGAACAACGTGGTGGTAGCCTCTGGCGCAGTCGTTACAAAGAGTTTTAGAGACAATGTCGTTGTTGGTGGCAACCCAGCCAGAGTACTGAAGGAAATCGTCACTAAGTGATAATAAAGTATATGGACTATTTTGAGCCTGAGTTTAGGACTTGTGATCAACTCACCCCAAGCTTTGATGCGTTCAACGGTTACTTGTTGACGCACTTGAATGTCTAAAATTTGCTTCAATATAGAGTCGTTACACGTGGCGCTTTTGTCGTGCGTTGAGCTTGTTTAAAAGTCTCATACGAAATCATTTGTATTACGTGTCTCACACTTTTATTGGATTTTCGTCACCAATAACAAACCAAAAGGCTGACCCCAAAATGTTAGTAACAAAGATTGAAACGGAACGATTAATTCTAAGAGAGCTAGTTGAAGATGATGCAAGCGAATTGTTTGACATCTTCTCAGACCATGAGGTCATGAAATATTGGAACTCTGGCCCTTGGGTTTCAATTGAAGAAGCGCGGACATTTATAGCCAAGAGTACACAGGCCATGAATAGCAATACAGAAGTGACACTAGGCATCTTCCTAAAGAGCAATGGCCAACTTCTGGGTAAGATAATGCTGTTTAATCACGTGAAAGAGTCTAGGCGCGCAGAAATTGGCTTTGGCGTTAGTCGTCATTTCTGGGGTAAAGGCATGGTATTAGAGGCGGGAACTGCATTAATCGAACACGCATTCAAAACACTGAATCTACGTCGAATCGAGGCTGAGATAGATCCAGACAATACTTCTTCAGGTAAAGTCTTGGAACGGTTAGGTTTTATAAAGGAAGGTTTCCTAAGGCAGCGTTGGGAAGTGAATGGAGTAGTCTCAGATTCCGCAATTTACGGGTTGTTAGCTAAACCCCTAGACAGCGTTTAGTATCCGGCCTTAAACGCATCTAATAGGTCTAGCCTGCTCGTGCTCTATACACAGCCTTACATTTGACGGTGAGGTTTCTTGAATTGACTTGGTGGTCACTGAATGTACTATCAAGGATAGGACTTACTGCAAGGATAGCAGCATGAGCGAGAAATTATTTTGGGTTAATCCCTACCAAACAGAACTTAACTCAAGAGTGACCAATGTAGACGGAAATAAGGTTGAATTGGACCAGACTATCTTCTTTGCAGAGTCTGGAGGCCAAGAGAGTGATAAAGGAACGATTAATGGTATTCCGGTTTTGATTGCTCAAAAGCTAGGTGTTCGACTTATTTACACATTGGAATCCTCTCCAAATTTTACTCTTGGTGACATTGTAACTACGAATATTGATTGGAAGCGTAGATACGCCTTAATGAAGCTACACTTTGCGGCTGAAGTGGTGCTTGAGATGTTTTATCAGCGTCGGGAAGGCATTGTTAAGATAGGTGCGCATATTTCTGAAAATAAGAGTCGCATAGATTTTGAGTGGTCTGAAAGTATTGGCCCGCTATTGAAAGAAATTGAAACTGATGTGCAAGCTTTGATTAACTCTGATTCAGTTATTATTAGTGACTTTTCCAATCAAGAGAGTGAAAGAAGGTATTGGAGAGTGGATGGGTTTGCGCAAGTGCCTTGCGGTGGCACTCACTTAAAGCGCACATCAGAAGTCGGCCAAATTCAATTAAAACGCAAGAACATCGGTAAAGACAAAGAAAGGGTAGAGATAACCTTATGCTCGTAGGTCGATAGGGCATTAGAAATAGATTCCTAACACGTGGCATTTAATTCATGGTGAGATTCACATTTGAGATATGATGGTTGAGATTGAGGGCGTGTTGGCTACTTCTTAACAAAACGCTACACGATAGGGGCGGGAGGATGATATGTCGAAAGTTACATTGAAAGGCTTTATTTTAGTTCCGGAAAAGGATCTAGAATTAGTAAAACATGAGTTAATAATTCACAAAAGGCTCACGTTAGAAGAGCCGGGCTGCCTTACTTTTCTTGTGACTCAAAGCTCGACTAATCCTTTTCGTTTTGATGTCTATGAGGAGTTCGTCGACAAAGCCTCTTTTAAGCAACATCAGGAAAGAGTTCAAGCCTCACATTGGGGAAAAGTAACAGCCAATGTTAAACGTCAATACGAAATCTTTGAATGTGTGCATGACTAATCGAATCGGAGTGATTTAGAGCGTTTACGCTTTGTTTTTTAGGTTGCTCTACGCTCTGCTATGTTGCTTTATTCATCTATTAACCTGGCTTAGTGTTCTTGATACTTTGCCGTATTAAATCTAGAAATTTTAATGGAAGTGTTATGTTTAGAGTTGTGTATGAATGGCGTGTGCCAAGTGAAAAAATGGATGAGTTTCAAAATATATGGCGTTCGACGACAGATTCAATTCATCAGTCAGTAGATGGGGCGCTTGGTAGTTTTATGCTTCGTTCTTACGATGTACCGGAAAAGGTTTTAACTATTGCCAAGTGGCGAACACGTGAAGACTGGGAGCGGTTTTGGGGAACTAGTAACCCAGAAAAAATGAAGAAGATGAGTGAAATTGCAGAGCGTATTTCAGTTGAACCATTCGATGAAATTGAAGATAGAACTAAGTAGGGCTAGAAGCAAACAACAGAAACGTTAAAGTGATGCCTAATGCACAGTTTGGCGGATAATATGAAAGACAACCTTAACGAAGGAACGGGGTTATGCAGATTTTAATTGTTGGAGGTAGTAAGGGGCTAGGAAGGTTCTTGGCTACGAACTTACAGGGTACAGAAATTTATACGATTTCTAGATCAAAGCTAGTTGAGGATGGAGTAGTTTCTGTTTGTATTGACGTTGATCCCGATAAAAAACCAGATTACACGTGCTTCAAAGGTGTAGAGTTTGACATCATAGTTTATTTGGCGTCCATGTGGGGAGAGTCTTCAGAATTGACAACAAACGAACTGATTGAGTTTATGAATGTTGGCCCGATTGGGTTTCTTAATCTAGTCAATGAACTTAACGCTTTAGGTTCACTTAACGATAAATGCAATATTGTATCTATTGGATCTACAGCCGAGCTTTCAGAAAGTAGTGAATACCCTGCATTCACCCTCAGTAAAAGATTACTCAAAGATATTTCTAGCCAGCTGCAAAACGTTTATCGTGATTACCGCTTTACTCACTTTACAATAGGTGGGATCGGGCATGCTGAAGAGGAACGTATTGAGTATTCGAGTGTTTTGGAGATTATAAATATGCTAACCAAGCTTGATCCAAACACATACCTTTCAAATATGCATATAAAGTCCAAGCTAGGAATGTAGCTCTCAAGCTGTATTACGTACCTGCTTCTATGGTTTGGCATCATGTGCATTCTTTTTATTGAGCTATGGTTATAACTCCAATGAAAGGAGTTTACTTATGTCATACATTGATGGGTTTGTCGCTGCAGTGCCGACAGCGAATAAAGAAAAGTATATCGCACACGCAAAAATAGCAGCAGAAATGTTCAGGGAGTTTGGGGCCTTAAAGGTTGTTGAGACGTGGGGGAGTGAAGTACCAGATGGTGAGATCACACCATTTCCCATGGCAGTTAACGCTGAAAGCAACGAAACCGTTGTGTTTTCGTGGGTAGTCTGGCCTTCAAAAGAAGTTCGAGACTCAGGGTGGCTGCGGATCATGGGTGATCCTCGAATGAGTCCAGACAATAACCCAATGCCCTTTGATGGAAAGCGTCTCATTTATGGCGGATTTGATGTTATTTTGGAGCAGTAAAATACCAAATAATCTCAACTCGATTCGTGACACTTGGTGTTTTAATCAGTATTACGCTTCTGATGTACGTTCAATAGAGTATTCCGCGATAAGTATTGATAAAACTCCATTTGGAGGCTTAGAGTAAAAATGGAAGAGATAAATTATTCACTGATTGTCGTATCAGCTATCGCTGCCATCGCTAGCCCCGGACCTGCGACTCTTGCGATAGCAGGCACGTCAATGAACCACGGTCGACGCTTTGGTGGGTATTTGGCTGCAGGTGTTTTAACGGGGTCTTTATTTTGGTCAACCTCAGCCGCTTTTGGTCTCGCAACCATACTCTATAGCAATGTTTGGCTTTTTGAAATTCTTAGATATTGTGGGGCATTTTATCTTTTATATTTGGCTTTAAAGTCCGTACATTCTGCCTGCAACATCGAGCAGCTAAAGTTACCCAAAATATACGTAACGACAAAGAAGGGTAACTACTTAACCGGAGTGTTAATTCACTTAACTAACCCAAAGGCTATTCTGTTTTTCGGTGCGCTTTATTCGATAGGGGTTCCTCCTACGGCCAGTCCGTTGGAATTGTTGTCGGTCATTTTTGTTGTGGGGCTGGTTAGTGCTTTGGTTTTCTTTGGCTATGCTTTTCTTTTCGCGCATAAAAAGGTCAGACAAACCTATCTCAGATCCAAAGCAGTTTTTGAAGGCGTGTTCGCGTTATTTTTTGGTGTAGCAAGTATTAAGTTGCTGCTTAGTGAGGCAGGAAAATGAAGCACAAAAGGCTTGAAGAAATAAGAATAGATAATCTATCTGATTTGACGGTCTATTAAGTATACTAAGTAGCCGATATGTTAACTTCCATAAGAGCTTCTGGCTGGAAAAAGCTTATAACCAAACGATGCTAAATATTATCATTCAAAGGGCTAACAAAGGCCCATAATTTAATTCGTATCACTGTTCATGATTGTGCTCTTCGTGCAGTGCTGTAGTATTAGTAACGTGTTGTTAATACTAAATATAACCAATTGAAACCTGGACGTTGCATTACTTGTAGTTCGATGAAATGTTATCCCGCAAGACGTTAATTTGGAGAAAAGAATGGATTCAAACTCACTATTATTATTTGTTGTCGCTTGTCTCGCTATCAACATGATTCCTGGACCTGATGTAATTTATATTGTTTCCAATACAATGAAAGGTAAATTATCTGCTGGGCTGAAAGCGGCTCTGGGGCTTGGTGTTGGTTACTTTTTTCATACACTTGCGGCATGTTTAGGTTTGTCAGCAATAATTCTGAGTTCATCTTTGGCTTTTAGCGTTGTTAAATGGTTAGGGGCCGCTTACCTAGTTTATTTAGGTGTTCAGTCATTACTGTCCATGTGGCGTGGAGAAAATAAAATCGTTGAAAACAAAAATGTTGATAATAATAAAAATGTGTTTGTTCAGGGGGTTATCGTCAGCGTCTTGAATCCAAAAGTAGCGCTATTCTTTCTCTCGTTTCTGCCTCAATTTATTGATACGTCTGCAAGCTCAACATCAATGCAATTATTAGTACTTGGCTTGCTGTTCAGCGTACTTGCGACGACATGTAACGTTTTGTACGCCTCTGTGGGTAATTGGGTATTTAGTCGTCCACACTCTCAGCGTTATTCAAGAACTCTTGAAGGTGTTTCAGGTATTCTACTTATCAGTCTAGCGAGTAAAGTGGCATTTAGTGATCGTTAGATACAGGGCATTTTATTCTCGTGATTATTATATGGCTAATGTTTGCTCAATCCATACGTTAAATGAGTGCTATTGCATAGGTTGAATCACAAATTTCAAAAATACCAATAAGTGAACGTATTTATTTATAGTATGGTTGGCGCGATTTTATCGTAGCTAGGTTAATAACATGAAAAATAAAGTAATTCTGTGTTCCGCATTCCTTTTGGGTTTGTCAGGTTGTGCTTCTGTTCCTACTGTTGATTCGACAGTATCAAATCAAATGAAATCATTTGAAGCACCTCAAAAGGGGAACGCAGGGATTTACATTTACCGAGAAGATGCTTTTGTCGGAGCAGCACTTAAAAAGTATGTTTACGTCGATGGGGAATGTATTGGTGAAACCGCTCCTGGTGTATTCTTCTACCATGAGGTCGAAGGCAATAAAGAACATCAAGTAAGTACAGAGTCTGAGTTTTCTGAAAATCACTTAACTATCTTAACGGAAGAGGGCCGTAATTATTTCGTTAATCAATACATTAAAATGGGTGTATTTGTTGGTGGTGCGGGCGTAGAACTCGTAGACGAAAGCAAAGGTAAAGCAGAAGTACTAAAAGTCGACATGGCAGAAAAAGGAAACTGTTCTTCGATCTAGTTTTACTAACAGACGCTTTTTAGATTAAAAAACACATTATCAATGTAACCCAACGCTTGATGAGATCCATTTAGCGTTGGGTTTTGTATTTTTGGCAAACAGTATACCTATTTCAGACCGCATGATTTGCCACCTCCTAGCTTGAGCCCACTTATTGTTCAAAGAATCTACTTGTGAAACGTTAATTCTCGAGAGGATTTCGTAGGGAGCAATCCTACATACGCGATTAACTGATATGTCATTCCATCATTAACCTTGTCGAGTGTATTGCTAAACTAGGTAGCGGTGTGTCTCCTCTCATTAAACAAATAATAGGTATATCAGTTTTAGCTTCTATCCCTTTACATCATGTACTCGGAGCGCAATTTAAAATCAAAGGACTAACGCCAAGATTAGAGAAAAATCTTGAAAATCACCTTACACCACTAACGAAACTCTCTGTTTCAAACATTACCTCAAATCGACTAACGCAGGTGGTTAATAACGCATTAAACCCTTATGGCTACTATCATTCCGAGCTCAGAGTTCAGAGATCCGAGAATGATCTCATCACGCTTGAGGTCGACGCTGGGGAGGTGATGTTGGTGGCAAAATCTAACCTTGCCGTGTCGGGGGAGGCCTGTAACGATCAGGATTTCATCGAACTAATTAATCAAGCTCAACTTAAACAAGGGCAGCCGTTGCTTCATTCTGAGTACGATACGCTAAAGCGAAACTTGATTTCATTGGCTCAGCAAAAAGGTTACTTGGATGGACGTTTTATCGAATCGTCGTTGGAAGTCATTCCAAGTTTGAATCAAGCTCATGTGAATCTGCATTTCTCTAGTGGTTTTCGTTACCAATTTGGAGAGCTGTCTGTCCTTACGTCGGGTATCGAAACGGCTCGAATAGAAGCGATGAGAACATTTGAGTGGGGCGACGATTTTGACACTGTGAAATTGAGTCAATATCAGGCCGATCTCTCCAGTACTGATTGGTTTCGCAGTGTGATTGTGAAAGCGGATTTCGAGGAGGTATCCGATGGCTATAAAGTGCCGATAGAAGTGCTCGCAGAGCCGAATTCACGCAATATTGTGCAAGTCGGTAGTGGGTATTCGACAGACTTGGGATTACGCGCTTCGCTAAACTGGACCAAGCCTTGGTATAACGCAAGTGGGCACAGTTTTGAGGCACAAGCGTACGCTTCCAAACCGGAACAATCGCTATTACTAGGTTACAAAATTCCCACACAAAATGTTCTAACGGATTACTACGGGATTCAGTTTGAATCTAAGCATGTCGACTATCGAGATACATCGAGTTTTTCTAATGATTTATCGTTTGAAAAGCACTGGCAGTTAGACAGTGATTGGCAAAGCACCATGCACGTTCGTTATTTGCAAGAAAGTTATCAACAAGCGTCGGAGAATAACGAATCACAGTTGTTATTACCGGGGGTGACATTTGCACTGCTTGATCGTAAGAACGATCAATTAGAAGTAAAGCACCGTCACGTCTACTCATTGGAATACTCAGACCCCAATTTTTTCTCCGATTCTCGTTTGCTGCGCATTGAAGGCAACAGTGTGTTGTCTTGGGATATTAGTGCAAAACACAAGTTTCACTTTCGTTCCAATGTCGGTATTAATGTCGCTGACATTTTGAGCGATATCCCATCATCATTACGTTTCTTTGCGGGAGGTGATGGCAATCTTCGGGGTTATGGTTATGAATCCATCTCTCCGAGAGACGAAAATGGTGATTTAACAGGTGCTCGTTACATGTTTACTGCTGGGCTGGAATATCAATATCAGGTCTACCGCCAACTGTGGCTTGGGGCATTCTATGATGTCGGTGATGCCTTCAACGATAAGGTGGATTGGAAAAGTGGTACAGGGTTGAGTTTGATATGGAATTCAAAATACGTGCCCGTCAAAGTGGATTTTGCTTACGGTTTAGATGCTCCGCAAGGAGACCAATTCCGCGTTCACTTTTCGCTAGGCACGCAGTTTTAGCGGGCATTAAAAAGGCTCTCATCCTTGCAGATAGAGAGCCTTTTTAAGCCTTGATTGTTTAGAGTTCGAACTCACCATTCAGTTTCTTGAATATCCAGTTAGGCGCGTTATGCCATCCACCATAGTTTGGATTCTTAGTATGGGTTTCATTCATTGATTGCCACTGAGTGTGGCCTTGTCCATCTCGAGATACTCGCCAAAACAGTTCATCTTGTTGTCGAGTTAAGTAGTGCATGACATGTTCTGCAAAGGCTCTGCTTTGGACCAACACACCAAATTCCACATTGAGGAAATCCGATCTTGGGTCGAAGTTTGATGAGCCGATATAAGTCAGCCGATCATCGAGTATCACCGTCTTGTTGTGATAATAAGTATCCGCATGGAAGTAATGGTCATCATTTTTCGCTTGGTTTTTGTACTCAAGTATATGAACGCCCTTATCCAACAGGGTTTGGCGATGTTCCTCGTAATAAGCCGGAATAAAGCCAGAATCATTAGAAGCAGACGAGTTCGTCATTAACGTGATGTCCGCTGTTTGCTCCATCAAGGTATCAATAAAGGCAAATTCACCATCACTTGGTACCACATAAGGCGTTGATATCACTGCTTTGGATGCAGAGGTTATTTGTTGCCAAACTTGGTGTTCTGCACGTTTTCTAAAGTAGGGTTTGTTGTTTTCTAACTTGTTTAATGAGTCGAAAACGGGGGTGACTTGCGCAGCGATGAAGTCGGGACTGGTCAGGTGTTTAACCTGTTTTTCAACTTCAGCCAGAATGATGCTTTTGTCTTTCTCACCTTTATTAAGCGCTTTAGTAAACGCGGAATAGTTTGGGGTAACGTTAACGATGTTTTCTATTGGCGTGACATGCTCGCTGTCCCAAAGTTGTTGGTAGTTCTGGTCGAACGCTCGAATAATGCTGCCTTTGAACAAGACATCCATATCAAAGAAGTTGGCTTTACGGCTGTAACCAAAATAGTTGTCGCCAATGTTACGTCCACCTAGAATCATCCATTGATGGTCGACGTTGAAGTACTTCTCGTGCAGACGATTGTCCAAACGTTGTTGATGAGTAGAGAAGTTGACGGCGCGACCAATCCAACCTGACTTACGTGAATCAAACGGATTGAATAAACGGATTTGAATGTTGTCGTGAGCGCTGAGATCAGCCAGCCATTTCTCGTTAAAAACCAATAAATCATCGAGAGTGAGTCGAACTTGCACGCCTCGATCTGCTGCTTGCTTGAGTTCATTGAGTAGTATCAAACCAAGCGTGTCACTCTCCCAAGAAAAGTAAGTCATATCGATGCTTTGTTGAGCATTTCTAACCAGCTCAACGCGACGAGCAAAGGCTTCCGGAGCGGTAGGAATTAAGTAAACTTCGGATTGATGCTGAGTAGTTTGCCAATTGGCTTCAAAATCCGGTTCAACTTGAGGGTAGGGTTGGGCACAGCCAACCAATAGTGCGCCAAAGATAAAGAGTAGCAGAGCACGAAGGGTGTTAGGAAACATGAGTAAACCTTCCTAATTGTGTTCAAGGAATAAGGATGAAAAAAGCCAGCGAACTGGCTTTTAGGTATTTGGTAACGAGCTTTTAGTGACTGAAGATAACGTTACATGTGACTCAGAATCAGCCCAAGTTCCTCGAGACCGTTGAGGCGACCTTGGCGCAGTTTTGGATCGATGCCTGAGTGATGAGCATTGTCCCAGTCTTGCGTGGATTGAATACCGCCATCGTTATCGATCAGCAATACTCGATCAGTCGCTCTGTTGTATTGGAAGTCCTCAAATAAACGTTCGCTAAACCACATACGAGAGAGCTCGTTCATCATCGCTTTGTCTTTGCTACCTGGGCGAACACTTGAACCATCAAGCTTTAATGCCTTGTTAAACACAAATGGTAATTCCGATGCATTACAAGCGCCCACAATACAACTGATGCTTTTGAGTAAATCACCAACGTCGAGATCGCCATTTTCACCTTTGGTGTTGTAAGTCCATACGTTGAATCCAGGTTTGTAGTCAAAGTAGTAGAAGCTTGGCGTTGCTCCTGTTGCTTCTTCAGTTGAAACTTTATGACGGTTTGGACCCGTGAAGAGCAAGTCATGTAACGTGGTTTTGAATTGCTGCATGTTTTTGGCCGCGCCATTCAGTTCGCTTTCATCGTTAGGGAAGAAGTCAGCCAGAGCAAGTAACTCCGTGGTTGAATCGGAGTTCCCCAAACCGAAGAACAACTTGGTCATCGCCTCATAAGCGGTGCTAGGCAGCAGTTCCAATAAGTCAGAAAGATCGAGTTCAATTGAAGCTGAATCGCTGAGTAATGAACGATATTCGGTGCGTAAACGGTTTAAGTTCGTTTCCGATTCTAGCCACTCAACCATGTATTCGACGATTAAGGTTTCGTCACCACTTTCAATGATTTCTGGTGCTTCTTGGCTCAAGATTTCAATGATAGTTGGGATCAAAAATGTCAGGCTCGGCAGCATGCCCAGAGTATTGATTTCTGCGCTGTTAGAGCCAATTACCGTTGGTACGATCCATTCACTCTCAATGGCTTGCTCAGTAAAGTGATAGCCTGGTACTTCTTTCACTAGAAACGCTGGTGGGCGATGCTCGATGTAAGGCGCAAATGGCATCAATGTAGCTAATGGGCTGTTGTCGCGTGTTGGGCTTATAACCGGAATATTCACGGCGGTCAGTACCCAGTTCTTAAGACGTTGAATAGGATCAAGCATCTCGCTTTGTACCTTCATGATCTCTTCAAGTGGTAGTAACGCAAGATCTTCAACGCTTTTCTCTGGTCTTTGGCTCTTGGCAACATCGTAACTTTTATATTCAAAGCCGTAAGGGTTGCTTTGCATGATGGCACGTTGAAAGTGCTCACCTGCGATTGCAGCATCGCCTTTTGATTGCTGTAAAATTCCCACCGACATGGCACCCGCACCTTGACCCATGAGTGTCACGTTTTGCGGATTGCCGCCGAATGCCTCTATGTTTTGTTGAACCCATTCAAGCGCGTGTTTTTGATCGCCTAGACCAAAGTTACCGCCTTCAGGGTTGTCCAAACCATCGATCCAAACACTGCCTAGCAAGCCCAAACGATAGTTAAAAGTAACTGCAATAAACGGGTTACCATCGGCAGCACCTTGTGCAACCACCATATCACCATGAATCAGCGGTTCTGAGCCCGCGCCGTATTCAAAGTCTCCACCGTGAATAAAGACATAAACTGGCAAATCTGCGTACGCTTCTGTCCCGGCAGGTCGCCAAATGTTTAGGTTCAAACAATTTTCTGATTGCGTTTGTGTCGTGGTTTTTAATTGCGGACACGCATCACCGAACTGAGTCGCATCAATATCGCCTTCAAGTGGGACCGCAATGCTGTGCTGAAAGCGGTCTGCTTGCGCAAACTGGATACCTTTGAACGCCTCTACCGCTGCCAGTTTTTCATCCGCATCAAGAGGCGTGATGACAAGGGACTCTTTGGTCGCTTGAATGGTCGCATCACCAATTTCCAAAGCGATTTGCTCTGGCGGTAACGGTTGTAGTGGCTTCGGGCCGTTAGGAACGCTAGGTTTACCAGAGTCATCACTGCAAGCTGCTAAGGCAAGAGTGATGGTAATGGCTAAAGTTGAGCGATTGAGTAAAGTCATTGTTATGTCCAAAAGTCATTTGGTGCGTACACCGAAAATGTTAAACGGCATCTAACAAGCGACGTCCTGACGCTTTGGCATTAATCCGTGAATGGTTGGATGGCTTGTTGTATTGATGGCTCAAATGGTAGGACATCGGCGACAGTTTCAGTAATCGCCTTTGTAGGATGCAGTCCTACCATAGTCTAGGGGCGGGCTCTTTATGAGAGCTAGAAACGGTAACCAAGATTTAAGGTTACTGACTCTCGAGTTTCCCCTTTGTTATAGAGAAAGGTCAGGTTGTAGTTTTTGCCGATTTGCTTATTGAAACCAGTCAAAAACGCCCATTGATTAAGATCTACACCAATGTCGTAATCGAATTCGATATCACCACTTTTTACATGCCCGTCCATTCGAGCGTCCAGTCCTTGATATTCTGCTCCGACAAAGAACTGCGTGCGATAATCGACAAGTTGATAACCCAACATCGGCTGTACAGTAACAATACCATCGCCCCAATCATCTAAGCCCTTTAAGCGAGTTTGCGAATAGGTACCAGTGACAGAAGCAAAGAATTCTTTATAGCCAACCGAAAGGGTTGTACCTATACCACGAAGGTCATATTCCAAATGCAGCGGCACGTCTAGGCGTCCGCGACTACAAAGTGCAGATAAACCATCGCAAAACTTATCACCTAATCCTGGCAGTTTATCGTTCAGCTTATCTTTTATGTACTGGCCACCTTCACCCGTGTAGGCGGCATCAACATTGGCATCGACATTAACTTTTCCGATGTAACCAAATACATTCCAAAATGGCAGGATGTTTACATCGCCACGAAGCGTCATGCTCTCAGCACTCACGATGCCGACACTGTCTTCTGGATCAAACAATTCATTAAGGCCGATGCCTTCAATCGTGAAATCATTAAATGGAATATTCATATCTTGATTTCGATACGCTAGCGATACACCAAACGGCAGAGGCAAATCGATACCTTGACGACGAACCATATCACCCATTAAAGGAAAAACGCGGTCTAGCTTAACACTGGCTTCTTGCATGCGTGGATCAGAGACCTCATTCAAGCGTTTTTCGTCTAGTACTTGCACGCCAAGCTTATCTTCATAAATCGCTACCGGTTTTACGCTGCTCATCATTTCGAGGGGTTTATTTTTCTTTGAACCAACTATCTTGGTGTTTTTACTGGCAATCGCAATTTTGCCTGATGTTAACTTCTGGAAGAGGATCTCTTGATCGTAAGAATCCACTTGGTAGTTGTGATGTGTGAACGGTTTATCGTTGGTAATGACCATACGTTTCGGTTCACCATTAACCAACTCAATATCAACGCTTAAAAAGCGAAAGTAGGCGATATCTTGAGGAAGACCGTATTTTGAGTAATTAAAACTGATGATCACATTACCATTCTGATCCTCTTTGGCTCTTACTGATGACGGATCAAAACTCTCCGCGTAGTTTCGAAGGCGGTATTCTGTTCGTGTGAAAGCTTCGATCTCATCAAGTACTTTTTCATTTTCATCGAGTTGTTCAGGGTTGTACTTGATACGCAGATCAATGTTGCCTTTGTTATCGGTGTTCTTGACCAAGTAGACGGACGAATCGCGAACGCTATCACCGATTTTAACACTTCGGTGAGCATGCTCGACCAAATGCTCGCCTTGAACTAGAGAGCTGATGGCCAGTTTTGGTAAATCATGACTGATACCGTATTTGTCGAACAGTGCTCGGCCTTGCTCGATTACTTCGTTGTAGGTCGTCGTCTCTTCAGCGGCGAAGCCAAAAGTGGGGGTAGTAAGCATTAGTGCGCTCGCGAGCACAGTAAGAGAAGACGTCTTGCCGGCTCGTAATTCAAAAAAACTCATGACAGTTTCCACTCTGAATAGTCTCAAACCTTCGAGACTCAGACAGTTAATGTGTCACTGAACTTCTTGTTCAGTTAAATAGATGTGTTTGCTGTGATTGACGTTGTGAATGCAGAGTTTTCGATTGCATTTCGTGAATCAATGAGAGGATTTTATGAGGTGAAGAGAAATACCGTTAATCGCTTTTGATGGATACTATCCTCGCTTTATGGGTTACGGAGGAATAATGGCTAGCTCACAAACAAACAGCCCCGCAGAGCAGAAGCAATGCAGGGCTTTAGTTTCAAGAACGGAGGTGACGCTTAGACCGTAACGCGAACACGAAACAGATCAGTAAACAACTTGGCAATCATCAAAATAATCATAATGTTTACCAGCATCAGCAAGGGCGTTTCAATTCGATACGCTGGGGTTAAATTGAGCGCTCCTGATGTCAAGACAACCAATAAGTTAATACCTAGAATTCTGTGTACCATCAGCTTTGGTGTGGAAAATACCTTCCAAATCACGATGATGTTGATGAAGTAGAATAGCCCAAGCTGCCAAAGCTCGGTCATCATTGGCATTAGGAAAATGTATTGCAATAGAATCACCGTGCCAGTGCCTATCACACCAAAAAATGCATCTTTAATAATGCTTGGTGGCATAGTAGGAACGATTGAAGAGAACACGCCTGCTAGCATCGGAAAAATGAAACCTCCGGGCGCAGGAAGATAAATCCAGATCAACAGCGACGTCACGAACATGGAGACACCTTGCAGTACCTTTCTGCCGTCTTCATTCAAATGCTGGATGAAGGTCCGATGCTCGTGATGCCAAACCGTGTTTTTCTCTCTTTGCATAACATAAGCAACGTGACCAATGAGCGACGTACTTGGATTTTTAATATCAAAGCTTTGAAGTTGCTGCGTTAGCGTTGGCCAATCGATCTCACGACTTTGCGATTTATCTGCTTGTTCTAGCAATCGGTCTTGGATTTGTGCCATCTCATTTAAACGCGCACGCCATAGCTGACGATGTTCTTTCAAGTGGTAGCTGCCAGTAAGTGGTAAGCCGACCAGTTGGAATAACTTTTCTATGTTGGCGGTGTTGGTCTCAAGAGCTTCAATATCTATATCATTGGGCGATTTCATAGCGTTAAGCATCGCCTCTCTGCTGGCCTCAAAACGTTGAATGAAGTTTTGTTCTGTACTGACTGGCCAGACTAATCGGTACACAACAGAAAACGTGATCACACCAAGAATCGTCTCTTGCATGCGAAGAACAGCGAAGTGGAACGTTGCTTGACTATCAAATCCTCCCATACATGCGATGATGGAGCACACAGCAAAACCGATAGAGAACACATAACCATACTTTTCGTCGCTCGACATAAAAATGCACGCACCTAAAAACAAGGTGAAGAAGGTGAGAAACAAAAAGCGATCTTGAGAAAACGTCGTGATGAGGAAAAAGGCATAACCGATGCCAAGGAGGGTTCCTAATAAGCGATTATGACCTTTGTTTATTGAGTGAGCGAAGCTTTCATTTAATGCCATTACCGCGACTGCGATCGCTGCCCAATACGGTTTCTCCCATTGAAACCATAAGGCAAGGCAGATCGCGATAACGATAGACAGCGCAGCTTTGATTGCTTCTTTGGTTGAGGCATTAAACATACATTCCACCGCATTATTGTTTGATGATTTTGATAGAGGCCGTCATACCAACACGTAGTTGAAAATCTTTCGGTAAGTGATCTAATTTAACTTTAATTGGAATGCGTTGAGCTAAGCGTATCCACTGAAAGTTAGGGTTCACATTGGGCAAAAGATCGTTACCAGTACTACCATCTTGCTTCGCAATGCCGTAGCCAATGCTTTTGATTTTTCCTTCCAGCACAGCTTCATTGTGCATCATTAAGGTCACGTAGGCTTTATCTTGTGGATCAACGCCAACTAAATCCGTTTCTTTGAAATATCCTTCGATCCAAAAGCTGTCTTCATCAATCAAAGCCACGACTGGGGAGTTAGCGACGACTTGAGAGCCGACGCGTAAGTTCAAATTAGTTATATAACCATTCGTTGGCGCATAAACTTTTGTGTAATCAAGGTTTAGCTTGGCTTCTTCAACATTGGCTTTCGCGAGTTCTACGTTGGCAACGGCTGTCTCCACTGCATTGTCTAGGTTATTCAATGTCAGTACAGGTACGGCGCCAGGTGTGCGCTTTTCTAACTTAAGTGCTCGCTGCTCTTCATTTTTGGCCTTCGCTAGTAATGCAATGGCTTGCTTTTGAGCTGCTAGCGCTTTGTGGTACGCCGCTTTATAGATGCTTGGGTCAATCTCAAACAGCAAATCGCCTTGTTTCACTTGCGAATTGTCTTCAACGTAGACTTGGATGATTTGTCCTGTTACGCGGGGGGTTATAGAAACGATGTGCGCGCTAACTTGGCCATCTCTAGTCCAAGGGTTGTCAGAGTATGATTGGTAGTAGCTGAAAATCACGGTGCCAGCGGAACACAGTAGTAGCAGTGTGATGAGATAACGTTTTATCACGGAATTTGCCTCAAAATATCGTAATGAATCGACCAATAACGCCAGTAAAAATCACAATTAGGCTTAGCTCTGCGAGTGCAGGAAATGCAACGTATTTGTGGAGTCCCAGTTTTGTAGCAACGGTTCCGACCAAAATGGTGAGCATGTAAGCCAATGCAATAACCAGCAACAAGGGTGGGAAGTAAACTTCGCCCCACACAAGTTCATGTGGCATTGAGTTCATGGTGTTTTTCTCTATTAACTTGATGAATGGAAAGATAAGGCAAATGATGGCATCCGTGATAATCGCTTTTGGAGGATCTAATCCATCAAACGAAAGGTGTTATGCGCTATATAGAGGGAATGATGCAACCAAACCGCTTTTTGAAGCGCGAAAACAAAAATAAAATTATTTTGCGATTTATCTGGTGTTCATTGCAGAACGCTAAGTTATTAAATTTTCGACAATTATTGATCGATTTTTGCTTTTGAATATGCGAAGTGATGGTTTCATCCTTCAAATGGGATTACGAGTTGTGAGGTTTTGTTCCTAATATTCGCTTCGAAGCAAACGAGATGCTTTTTAAATTAAATAATCCAACAAATATGAGTGACAGATTATTCGTTAGATTATTTGAGTTTTATATTTATTAGTAAGAGTAAAATTGTCATGGAAATTATTTCTAACCTTTTTGACATGGCACCATTTGTTGCTCTCTTTATTACGCTCTCTCTCGGTTATATGGTTGGTAAAATTACCATTGGTCGATTTGTTCTTGGCGGTGTTGCCGGAACATTATTAATGGGTGTAATTATTGGGCAATTTGGTGTTCATATTGATCCCGGCGTAAAAAGCATTTTCTTTGCGCTCTTTATTTACGCAGTAGGGTATCAAGGTGGTGCGCAGTTCTTCAAAGCATTGAACTTTAGAACCATCAACATTCTACTTTCTGCCGTGGTTATGACGGTTTCAGGTCTGCTTTGTGTGTTAGCGGCAGCTTGGATGTTTGATCTAGACAGAGGTACGGCAGCAGGTCTTGCAGCTGGTGGTTTGACTCAATCGGCAATCATCGGTACAGCGGGTGATGCGATCGCACGTCTTGGTGGTGTGACAGAAGAAGCGAAACACCTAATGCAGACCAACGTCGCAGTAGGCTACGCAGTTACGTACATCTTTGGTTCGCTTGGTCCAATTCTTATGGTGACATGGGTATTCCCAACACTGATGAAGTGGGATATCCGAGCAGAAGCGATTGCTCTGGAAGAGAAAAACTCAAATGGTAAGCGCGATCTTGCGCCGGGTGAATTCAACGCAGTAACCGCGCTGGTTACACGAGCATTTAAAGTGAGCAAAGATGGCGGACTAGTAGGCAAAACCCTAGCTCAGTTAAACCAACACGCTCTAGCTGCTTGTATTGAATTGATTCAACGTGATGGCAAAGTGCTAAAAGTGGACAAATTCACAGCACTGAAAGAAGGGGATGTCATTGTTGTAACTGGTCGTCGTAATGCGGTACATCAGCTGCAAGATGGTTTGGCTGACAACGAGATTGCACTTCCAGAAGGCTATGAAGTTATTGAAGAAAACCGTCAACTGATCGCAGACAACCGCAAACTGATTGGTAAGTCGCTGCAAGAGATCAAAGAGGCTTCGAACCAAGGTTCAATGCGCGGCATTTATGTGACGGATTACATTCGTGAAGGCAGCTCTATCGAAATGACGCCGGATCTTGTGGTGAAGAAAAACGATGTCATCCAGCTTACAGGTACAGCAAAAGACATTAGTCGCGTTGAGAAAAACATCGGTCAACGCATGGGCTCTGCAACCATGACGGACTTCATTGTGCTTGGCATGGGTATGGTGCTTGGTCTATTGATTGGTCTTATCAGCTTTAAGATTGCAGGCATTCCCGTCACCATCGGTTCTGGTGCTGGTTGTTTGATCTCAGGTTTGATCGTCGGTTGGTTGCGTAGCCGCAATCCCCACGTTGCTCAATTCCCAGAAGGTGCGGCGAACTTCATTCGAGATTTCGGTTTGGCAGCATTTGTGGGCATTGTTGGCCTAGAGGCAGGCCCTCAAGCAGTCGACACAATCAAAGAACACGGTATGTCTCTGTTGTTCCTTGGTATGGCTGTGACCATTATTCCTCAGTTTATTTCGTTCTTCTTCTCATACTTTGTATTGAAGATTAAGAACCCAATTGAAGCACTTGGTTGTGTTACAGGTGGACGAAGTGCGAACCCAGCATTCGCGGCTTTAATGGAAAAAACAGGCAACGCAACGCCAGTATTCTCATTCACCGTGACTTATGCAGTGGCTAATGTACTGCTTACCCTATGGGGTCCAATTATTGTCGGCATTATTACTTTAAACGCAGGCATGTAATTTAAATAAATTTGAACACGCTTATCGCCTAATTAAATAGGTGGTAGGGGAAGTATTATCCAAATTTCATTAAATAATAGATTCAGGTAAATATTATGACTACGCAAAACACAACAATTGATTTTTCAAAATTTGCAGATTTAAGCCCATTTGAATTAAAAGATAAACTTATTGAAGTGGCACAAACTGTTCCTGACCGCGCTTTATTAGATGCTGGTCGTGGTAACCCTAACTTTCTAGCGACACTACCTCGTAAAGCGTTTATTCGTTTGGGTGAATTTGCAGTATTGGAAGCTGAGCGCACTTACTCATACCTAGATGGTGGTTTCGGTGGCATTCCAGATGGTGTGGGCATTGTTGAACGCTTTGACACGTTTGCAAGCGACAATAAGAAAGACCAAGGTGTGCAGTTCTTAGAAAAGTCGCTGAGCTACGCAAAAGACCGTTTGGGTCTAGAGAAGCAAGCTTTCTTGAATGAACTGGTTAATGCATACCTTGCATGTAACTACCCAGTGCCACCACGTATGTTGACGAACATCGAAACCGTTGTGAAGCAGTACATCGCAGAAGAGATGTACGGCCCAATGCCAATGACAACAGACTTCGATCTGTTTGCAACGGAAGGCGGCACAGCGTCTATGACGTACACGTTCCAAACTATGTTCAACAACGGTCTGTTGAAGAAAGGTGACAAGGTCGCGCTAATCACTCCAATCTTTACGCCGTACCTAGAAATTCCAGAACTGAGTGAATACGAACTGGAAATCGTTGAACTACGTTTGGATGAGACAACATGGCAGCTGCCGATGTCTGAAATCGAAAAGCTTGCAGATACAGACATCAAACTGCTTTGTGTCGTGAACCCAGCAAACCCAGCGTCTGTGAAGTTCTCGGATGAAACTCTGGATAACCTATCAAACTTCGTAAACAACGAACGTAGCGACCTGTTCATCGTGACTGACGATGTATACGGCACATTTGCGGACGACTTTGTCTCACTGTTTGCGAAACTGCCATACAACACGCTTTGTGTGTACTCGTTCTCTAAGTACTTCGGTGCAACAGGCTGGCGTTTAGGCTCGATTGCAATTCAACACAACAACGTGTTTGACGATGCAATGCGCAGCCTTCCTGAAGCGCGTCAACTTGAGTTGGACGATCGTTACAAAACGCTGACTCCGGAACCTCGTGAGATTAAGTTTATTGACCGTATCGTAGCAGATAGCCGCAGCGTAGCGCTTAACCACACAGCAGGCTTGTCTCTTCCTCAACAAGTTCAAATGGCACTGTTCTCATTGAATTGTCTGATGGACTCAGAGAAAAACTACAAAGAAGCATGTAAACGCATCATTCGCGATCGTTACAAAACTCTGTACAAAAACATGGGTGTAGAAATTGAAGAAAACAAAGATCGTGTGGACTACTACACACTGCTTGAGCTCGACACTCTGGGCGGCAAATTGTACGGACCAGCATTCGTTGAATGGTTCAAAGCGAGCGAGAAAGGCAAAGACTTCCTGTTCCGCCTTGCACATGAAACCGGCGTTATCCTACTTCCAGGCCAAGGCTTCGATGTAGTGCATGCATCAGTTCGAGTTTCGCTAGCAAATCTTACTCACCACGAATACGAGCTTATCGGTCGTGCAACACGCAAAGTGTTGGATGAGTACTTTGCTGAATTCAAAGGCTAATGAATCCAGCCTGATTAAGAATAAGCCTCGGCGTTGTCGAGGCTATTCCGACCAAATAAGCACAGTGCGCGATATTGTGTTTATTTAGTCGCCAAGCTAACAAACTTCTCAATTAAGAGTGACTTATGAAAAGCATTATTTCTATTCAATCTCATGTGGTTTATGGCCACGCAGGAAACAGTTCTGCAGTCTTTCCGATGCAGAGAATGGGCCTCGAAGTCTGGCCAATTCACACGGTTCAGTTTTCAAATCACACTCAGTACCAGCAAGGTTGGACTGGACAGAAGTTTGGGGCAGATGAAATTCATTCTCTAATGAGAGGCTTAGATAACATTGAGAAGTTAGGAGAATGTGGCGCGATACTGTCCGGTTATCAAGGCAGCGCAGAGCAATGTCGAGCGGTGGCCGAAGCGGTAAGTTTAGTCAAATCGCGTAACCACAGCGCGCTTTATGTGTGTGACCCAGTTATGGGTGATCCAGACAAAGGTTGCATTGTGGCAGACGGTGTCAAAGAAGCGATAAGCCATAGCTTGTTGCCCATCGCTGATGTGATTGTTCCTAACCAGTTTGAACTGAGCGAGTTAACAGGTGTGAAAATTGACTCTCTTTATGATGCGGTCACTGCATGTAAAAAAGCCCTAGAGCTGGGACCGAAAATGGTATTGGTGAAACACCTGCATGCACTAACAGATGACGCCTTCAGTATGATTTTAGCCACACCGAAAGCAAGCTATTTGGCCCAACGCCCTAGTGTTGAATTTGCTATGCAGCCAGTCGGTGTCGGTGATTTGATTTCTGCGATTTTTACTTCTTGTTTGGTGAAGAAGATGTCTCCTGTCGCAGCCTTTCGTCATACACATAACGCCGTTTACGGTGTATTGGAGATCACCAAAGGCTATGGCACATGGGAGCTACAGACGATCAATGCCCAATACGAATTTGTCGAACCGACGCATGAGTTCAACGTCGTGAAAATTGCTTAGCGCAGTACCTAATTAACGGAGAAGCGTAAAGTTAGCATATAGAAACTTGGCATAATTGCTTTGATGGATAGCATCCTACAATCGCGATTATGGGGTTTAGCCGTGCCTAGCTATAGTAACTCCACACAACGAAACGGACTTCATTTTGACCCAATTAACTTCAAACTGAGTCTCTGGTCATACGCCAGAGAACATTAAATGAGACTGATTATGAATCGTTTAATTTCCTCTGGTGTGACGGTTGCACTTTCGCTGCTGATAGTAGCTTGTAGTTCACCTCATACGCTGGATGTTCGTGTTTCTCAAAGCAACTATAAAGATGTCGAGATCGCGAGTTCGACACCAAATGAGCCACTTCGAATGTGGGCCAATGAAGCGCCGGATTTTCTCTACTCAGCGCACAATCAAACCACACCGATCAAAGTAGAGGGTGAACAGCTCAATATTTTGGCCTTATCGGGTGGTGGCGTAAACGGCGCATACGGTGCCGGCGTTTTGATGGGGCTACAGGAAAAGGGGGAGCTAAAAGATTATGCCATCATTACTGGAGTCAGTGCGGGTGCCCTAATCGCTCCTTTTGTTTTCATTGGCGGTGATGCGATGCCAAAGATGAAAGAAGTCATGCTCAACATCAATGATAAGAATATTTTGGGTAAGAAGAACTTCTTAAATACCCTGTTTAAGGACGCGTTTACCGATGGTGAGAACCTCTATGATTTCATCGCAGACGCTTACCCTGAGCCCATGATCGAGGCGATGGCGCAGCAACACCGCAATGGTAAACGCCTCTTTATTGGCAGTACCCATTTTGATTCAGGCGAACTGGTGATTTGGAATATTGGTGCGATTGCGAACAGCGATTTAGCGGACAAATCTGAACTTATTTACAAGGTGCTTGCTGCGAGCGCATCGATCCCTGGTGTTTTCCCTCCACAATTTATCGATGTTGAACATGATGGAGAAACACTTGAGGAGTTACACGTAGATGGCGGTCTCGCAGCGCAGGTGTTCTTTAATCCGTCTAACTTCAACTATCAACAAATCTCAGATGCTTTGGGGTTAGAAAAAGCGCCTCAGTTGGATGTGATTCGCAATGGTGCGTTAAAAGCGCCGTATCGTCCACTAAAAGACAAAGGTTTGGACTTGGTATCGAAAAGTGTCTCAAGCCTTACGCTAGCGCAAACTCGAGGTGATCTCTATCGAATGAAATACATCAGTGAAATCAACGATATCGAGATGCAGTTTACCTACATTGATCAAGATTTCAGGTACGCCAAAGTAACGAAAGATATGTTCGATCACCGCTACTTGCTGACGATTTACGAATATGGATTCAAAAAAGCCACCCAAGGGCAACTTTGGGTAACTGAACTCCCTTAATACAGGAAAACGATACAATGAAAAAAGCCGTTCTTACACTCATGATACTTACCGCTTCCGCGACTGCATTCGCCCAAAGTGGAGCCCATCTTGACCAGCAAAAAGTGGATAGTGATATGCAGCAACTGTCTGCAATCAAAGAAGAAGGTGCAGCCTTTATCATGATTGACGAGAACTCGAGTTACGTGGCGGTCGAGTTCGTGGGAAAGTGGGAAGAGATCAACAACTATGTGTCACACAAAGAAGCGAAAAAACGTAAATTGGAAAAAGTGAACAAGCAGTTCGTGTACTCTCAGGTCGGTGAAACGTTGGAGTCACTTGAGCAAAAAGTCGTTGACCACATTTACGCTGATCAACCTAAATATTTCAGTGTCGATGTCTACCGCGATTACCATGGTGACTCAGGAGAATTCAACTATTTAGCTCGTGTCGTTGAGTACAACTAAGTTAGAGAAAACCTACTGAAGCTAGTAGGTTTTTTTGTGTCGTCGAGAAGGAATTCAAACGCAGATTGTTTCCGTTACCAAGTAGCAATTCTACGATCTTGTGGTAATTTAATTAGATAACTCTAAAAAGTAAGCACAACCTATGAATTTTAGTTTTGAACAACTTCTCGCGTTCGTAACCGTTTATGAACAGCTTTCGTTTAGTAAGGCGGCGGTCAAACTCAATAAGCACCGAACCACAATAGGGCAGGTGATTACCAATCTTGAAGACCAACTGGCGGTCAACCTGTTTGAGCGAGTGGGGCGCTCGGTAGAACCGACAGAAGATGGTCATCTTCTTTACCACTATGCTAAGCAAACCATCGAACAAGCACGTACTTTCGATAAAGTCGCATTAAGTCTAGCTTACGGTGGGTTAGAGAATGTTAGTATCGCCTATTCAAGCGCTATACCACACCGTTTTCTTGTATTGCTTCGTATTCAATTAGCAGCAGATTTTCCGATGATGCGAGTTAACTTTCTTGTTCGTAATCGCAACGAAATTAAAGGGGGTTTACAGAATGGTGATTATCAATTCGGTATTGTCAATGTGCATGATAGTCGAGCAATACATAGTCTGGATGCGACGTTTTTAGGTCATTTTGAATTTGTTCCTTTCGTCCAGAAAGGTGGTGAACTCGCTTCTATGGCACCAGATCGAGTATTGACAGCCTTGAGGAATAGTAAACAATTTGTACTGCGGTCTCTTATTGAAGAGGGAATGGGCGAAAAAGTCATCGTAAGTTCGAACTATGAAGAGGTCGACCAATTGGCCCTTGTAGTGAAAATGGTTGAAGCAGGTTTAGGATGGGCGATTCTCCCCAGAACGTTTGCCCATTCGGAGTTTTCTAATAATCATATAGAGCCAGTGGAAGCTTCTGAATTATTGGAAGGTTTTAAGTTTGGTTTTGGCCTATGGTGCCAACCCTCTAAGCAAGTTGGTGATGTAAAAAATTCAATCATGAAGGTCGTTACAGAATACCGAGAGAAAATAATCCGTGATATGACTTAGCGGCGACATGTATCCTGCTCATCCCTATCAACAACAAGACTCAATGTGAGTCTTGTTTTTTTGTGTCTGAAAAACGTTATCGTTCTAGCGAAGAGCTAATGTCTATTGGAAGGATATAACCCTCTATATGAGAGTATGGAGTCCATAGTTTTTGGCTTAATCTAACCTCGCTCAATGGGTAAGCCCAGAGCAAAAAGTGTTTTTACCATATGTCCGCTGCAAGGACGCAGATTTTCAGCCGGGTTTAGTTACCCGGCTTTTTTTATAGTAATAGAAAATGTCAGCTGTCACCCCAAGCTCTCTGTTACAACTGGCTTGTTACTTCGCTTAGCAATCCAGTACGCAACGCTACCCCAAAGCACGGTGAGTGCCCAAAGCGCCGTCCAATGTGGAGCGACTTGTTGCCAGGTTGCCCCCATTTGGTTTAGCGCTAAGAAAGCTTTTATCGCCCAAGTGCTTGGGCTTAAATCAGCAATCCATAATAAGGGAGTAGGTATGGCTTCAATCGGCCAAATAAAACCAGCCAAGAAAATGAGCGGCATAGAGCTCACTAAGACGACTAAGGTGACAAGTTCACGCCGAGGTAATAAGTAACCTAGCCAGAAGCCTAGTCCGCAACAACCTAAAAAGAACGGGAACAACATAGCCAGCAATTCGCCCGCATTGGCGATATGGTTTACGTTTAAACGTTCGAAGCTAAAACCAAAATAATAGGCGCCGAGTAAATAATAAATTGCCACAAATACTAACGTTCTCACAAGCAGCAGCGATCCCGTTGATACTTGTGACCAATAGCCACGACCATGACGCTGTGTTCCCGTTTGTAATCCAACCGCCATGATCAACGTTTGTTGTAAAATCAGAACAAATACTGCCGGCACTACGTATTCGATGTAACCCATGGTTGGGTTGAACGTTGGTTTCATATTAAGCTTAATAGCAGAGTAATTATGGCTAGCCATACTCATGGGCACACCATCTATCACCATTTTACTGACTTTCACTTGGGCCCCTAATGTGCCTCCAGCTTGGGCCAATCCTTCTACCACGGTTCCGTACACGAGAAAATACGAGGCGTCCGCAGCGTAGGCCAGAGTCGGGCTTTTACCTAGCATTAGGTCTTTGTAAAAGTGTTCTGGTATGACTAAAAAACCGGTGATCTCTCGTTGTAAAAATGCTTGCTTTGCATCGGCAATCGTATGAAGTCGAGTGACTACGTTGACTTGCGGAGTGGCATCAACCATACGTTCTAGCTTTAAACTCGTCTGACTACCATCTAGATTAACAATCGCGATTGGTTGTTCACGAGGCGTTTGTTGTGCATAAGGCAAAGGGTATAAAAACGAGTAAAATACGACACCACCAAACACGGTCAACGTAACGACTGGATTGGTTAGAACGGCCTTAAGTTCCGCTTTAATCAGTTGCCACAATGTCATACCGCCTCCTTCGCTTGGCGTGTTGATGAAGCTGTTCGATGTTTACCCATCAAGGCTGCGGTAATGAGCAGGGGCACAACGTAACCAATCATAGGCCATAGCGAGCTTAAAGATTGTGCGGCCGATGCTCCATAGCTTGCTTGACTCACTTGTACTTCAATGTAATGGGTAATCGGCAATAATGAACGCCATGCATAAGCGAGCGTGTTCATGTCAGAAACTGGGAATGTAATTCCCATGAACGCGAAGCTTGGAGCCGTAAATGCGCCAGCAAAACTCATCGCACGTGCAGGATCCATCGACAAGAAGAAGAACAACGCTCCCATAATGATACAGGCGATAACCGTCGCCAATTGTGCTAATAGCATAACCACAAAACTGCCTTCCATTGGCCAATCAAGCACGGAATAAAACCAGTACAAGAACAACGCACCTTGCGCCATAAAGACCGGAATGTACTGACTTAATAGGGTAGTGAGCCTGGCGTATGGCTTTTCGCCCAAAAATGCAAAGCTATTCTTTCCACCATAAATGCGAAAGTGCGCGGCAAGAATCAAAATAGTGCTTACTACAATACATATTTGCCAAATGGCTGGCACGATAGCCGTTACCAAAAATTGTGCGTAGTTATTGTTACGGTTAAATAATGCGGTTATTTGTGTCGACACGGGTACAGCCTGTCCAGCCGCTGCTAACGTTGTGGTGTTACCCTTAGCCAAGTTGCCCATTACTTCAACCTGAGCGTCGAAATAGCCTTGTGCTTGCGCAACGGCAGAGTTGATCAGTTTCGCTACCAAAATGTACTGACTGTTGTAAAAGACAGAAAGTTGAGGTTGGCGGTGCTGGAGAATATCTTGGTCGAACTTAGATGGGATGACCGCGTAAGCGTAGATATCGCCTTCAATCATCGCATTTTTTGCTTCGCTTGCACTGGCGTAATGATAGTTAACAGCCAGACTCGACGACGCATCCAAAGATTGAATGAGCTTTCGAGAAAGTTGGGAATGTTGTAGATCAACCACACCGATTGGCAGATCCCGGGCAATGCCCGCAGAGAACACTCCCCAAATCATCATCGCGAGCAAAATCGGTATCCAAGTAAGGCACGAAAGCAACCACTTGTCTCGTCGTAAGATATGCCGCTGTGAAATCTTAATCGTCATAGCATTAACCTAGTGGTTGTGATTAAAGTTCAACGACAACACTCATTCCCATACGCAGTTCAGGTTCGGGTTGAGCTGGACGAGCTTCTACTTCAAAGGTACGAAGATCAAAACCTTGAGAAGCATCGGTTGCTCTCCACGTTGCAAAGTCACCCATAACGGCAACATGCGTTACTTTGAACTCAACATTTTTGTTTAAGGCAGGCAAATAGGCATCAAAGGTTGCTCCTTTTTTAAAGTGTTGAAGGTAATCTTCACGCACATTAAGTGTCGCCCAGGCATCTTCTGTATCTATCACAGTAACAACCGGGAAGCCCTGAGGTGCTAATTCACCACTTTGAAGTAGAACTTGAGAGACTTCGCCGTCAAACCAGCTGTAGATCTGAGTATCTTTCGCGTACGCTTCTACTTCGGCTACGGCACCTGATGCCATGCGCGCTTTTTCCGCCGCAGCCACTTTGGTTTCACTTCTAGCGCCTTCTTTTGCCATTTCGTACATTTGAAACGCGGCACTTTCTGTGTATTTCGCTGCTTGCCACTGCGTTAAAGCTTCATCGCGCTTTTGTTCTGCAACCACGCCATCGTTATAAAGGTTATTTACACGATTGTAGGTTTTTTCCATTAAATTCGCAGCGGCTTTGGCTTTCATCCACTGATCTTTTGCTGCTTGGATTTGTTGCTCACGTGCGCCTTTCTCAGCTTCTTGAGCTAAAGCGTCCGCCGCTTTTTCACCTGCTTTTGCTTGTTCTAACTTCGCTTCAATTTCAGGACTATGAAGGGTAAAAATAAGCTGACCTTTCTCTACATCGTCGCCTTTACGTACCATTACCTCATCAATACGCCCTGGGACTTTTGAGGAAATGCTGTATTGCTGGGCTTCAATTAATCCCTGTAAGCGGATCGGTTCCGAATGATAGGCTTGGTAAAATTGATACCCAACCCAAGAGGCAACACCCAAAGCACAAAGTGAGAGTAAAACGGGTTTTAGTGATTTAGCTGCCATGATTTATTTCACCTCTTTGGATGTTGAAGCAGGGATATAAGCGGTATTTTGATATTGTTCGAAGCTGTTCATTTCACTGCTCAATGCGAGTAGCTTGGTTAAAGATATTAAATAGCGGAAACGCGCCGCTGAACGCTGTGTTTCTATACTCGCGACATAAAGTTGTGCATCCACAACATCCAGCGAAGACGACAGACCCTGAGTAAATGCTTTTTCACGCAAGCGCAGGTTTTCATTAGCGAGTTCAATGCTAGATGCGAGCCCTTGTACTTCATCAATGGCTTGCTGAGCCTCCAAGTATGTCTTTTGGACTAACAGCGATAAGTCTTGTTTGGCTTGGGACTTTAATGAGTCGACCTGCGAGACGACGCTTTGAGCGGCTTTGACTTTTTCGCTTCGCCCTGATGATTCAATCAGTGGAATGCTGACACCAACACCAACTAACCAGTCTGGCTTCATTTGGCTTGCGAGAGAATCGTCTTCATACAAGCTGTAGTCGCCGTAAAGATAAACTTCAGGGTAGTATTTCCCTTTTTCTGCTTTGATTAAGCTAGAGGCTTGTTTGTGTTTAGCGCTCAGAAGTTCTAACCCCGGATAGGTAAGCAACGTTTGATCGACAAAAGCGCTAAGAGGGGGAAGACTGTCGTTGATAAACAAAGATTCAGCGGGCTCTACGGCGTCATCTTGTGCGAGTAATTTACCTAATGCAGCCTGAGCGATACTCAAATCGCTGGCAGCTTTACGTGTTTCTACGGATGCTTTATCTAAAGAAGCCTCGGCTTGCAGGCGCTCAACGTGCGCGATTTGTCCTTGCTCTTCAAGCTTAATGGCAAAATCTCGATGCTTTTTTAGCCCAGCTTCAACCGCTTGCCGCGTTGCGAGTACTTCCTTTGCCAGTACGACAGAAAAGTAGTACTTCGATAAATCTTCAAAACGCGCTTGTTGTTCCATTAGAAGCTGACTTTTCGCCTCATCCGTTTTGCCTTCTGCTGCTGATTGAGCCGCAGAAATTCTACCACCAGTAAAAATTGGCCAAATGGCACGAATAGACGAAGAGAAAATATCGCGCTCGGTTATGGTCGAAGTGGTATTAGCTAAGGCACCAAAAATAGGCTGAAAAGCAGGAGGTACGTTAATGTGTGCTCCTGTGCTGTCTAGGATCTGTTTTCCCGACAGCGTGATATCGGTATCTAAACGCGTGTAATTCGCGCCAATAGTAACCTGAGGTAAGTTGAGATTGCTGGTGGCACTCTCTTGGTATTGGTAGTTCTCGACGTTTGAGCGTTGAGCTTTAAGAGAATAGTTGTTTTCTAGCAATAGCTGCCATGCGGTATCAAAAGTGATCGGTGCCGCATGACAGGCAAGGGAAATCGAGCTGCTAAGTAAGCCCAGTATCCAAACCTTTCCTGTTTTTTTCATAATGGCTGCTTTGTCGTAGAGTATTAGCTCTAATATAAAGGATTCGTAACTGCGTGTTAAGTAGGAGGGAAAATTGGGCAGTAGTATGCGCCCAGTTATATTTGTGCTGGGCGCGGGAGATGTTACAAATTTATTTCGTATATGGACAGTGAAACTCCGCTCTCCACTCGAGCTGACGAGAACCTCGCATCGTATTCAATAGATCTTTTCCACTCATTTGAGGGAACGATAACAGGACTTTGAGATCAGAAGTACCGCCTCCGTTTTTTTCATAAGCCCTGACGTGTGTAAATGTTGAATACATATTCTCTGACAGCATCGCCTTATTCAGGCATATTCCAAAGGTATCGCGTTCCATGTTTGGTGTTCCTTCTAACTATAAATGCACCTCTGTTTATAGTTTTCCAGTTTTCAGATGGTGTCTAAGTGTTTGTCATATAGTCAGTATTTGTGTTTTGTTTTATTTTTGTCCAAACCACTGACATCAATGTTGAGCTTTTAATAGACTTCCAGCTTCACTGCTTTCAAACCGAAACTCTCATTGGTTTCGTTGATTAAAAATTATACGTTGTAAAGTCTAAAAACGCCTCAAAAACCGCTAAAATCGATGTGATCGCGATCATGATTTTAAGGGCAATTTATGTATGGAATTGAGTATCAGAGAGGAATGCTAAATTTGGTGAATGGTTGTAATTTTATGTTTCAGCTCGTCGATTAATTAACCGTAAACTCTGCGGTTTGCTTGTCTTCCTCACAGATTTATCACCACGACAACGTCATGCTGTTAACTGAGTGTTAACGTTACGCTCAAGAGTGAATCACAAGGATGTATCAATGAGTTGGAAAACCATCAGCTTTCGTAAGCGGATGCTCATTATCATGACGCTATCGGGGTTGATAGAGCTGTTATTGCTTGTCGCCGCAGGGTTCACTTATCTCAAAATCAATCAAGAGCAAGAAATGGGAGAAAAAGCACTGGGTGTTGCCCGTTTTTTAGCGGACTCAGCGGTTGTTCGTGAAATGATCGAAACCCAACACCCCCAGCCATACCAACTTCGCTTTCGAGAATTAACCGAAGCCATAGGTGCTGCATTCATCGTTATTGGCGACCATAAGGGAGTACGCTTAATCCACCCTGTTGATGAGCGGTTGGGCAAGCCAATGAGAGGTGGCGACAATCGTCGAGCGCTAGAGCAGGGGTTGTCTTATGTTTCGACGGCACAGGGCTCGTTAGGTTATTCAGTTCGTGGTAAAGCTGCGATTTTTGACGAGCAAGGGAACATCATTGGTGTGGTTTCGGTTGGCTATTTGCTCGACCGACTGCAAGACCGCATCGAACCATTTTTGGCCTTTTTGATTTTAATGGTCATCGTAGTTGTCGTCGCTAATGCCATTGTATCCAATTATGCGTCGAGAAAGTTTCAGCGCGCCATTTTAGGCTTTGAGCCTGAAGAGATAGGGCGGTTGTACGGCGAATTAGAAGTGACGATGAGCACTATCAAAGAGGGCGTGTTAAGCATTGATGCCCAAGGGATACTTCGCTCGATAAATCGTAGTGCCTGCCAGATTCTCGGTATTGATAGAGAATCAGCGCTCAATAAACCTTTGACTGATACGCTGCGTGATAGCGATCTATATACAGTGTTAGAAAGCGGGCAGGAAGATCATGATATTGAAATATTCCTTAATCATAAGCGCCTGATTGCAAATCGCTCTCCAATTTATGTTGATGGAAAAATCGTGGGGGCGGTATCGAGTTTCCGTTTAAGGGATGAAATCAATGATCTAACCGAACAGCTATCACAAACCAAGGAATATGCAGATTTGTTACGTTCGCAAACCCATGAGCATCGAAATAAGCTCAACACCATTAGCGGGCTAGTACAAATGGGTGAGCTTGATGCGGTGCAAAAGTTAATTGGACAAGAAACCGCACACTATCAAGCAATGATTGAGTTTTTAAGAGATACCGTTAAGGACCCGCTAATTGCAGGTATGTTGCTTGGAAAAACTGAACGTGCTCGCGAGTTAGGCTTACAACTGGTGGTTGAGGAAGGCAGTCGTCTGGAGCCCCTGCCTGAGTGGCTAAATTCGGAAGATCTTGTCACAATTTTGGGTAATTTGATTGATAACGCTTTCGATGCCACGTTAACTTCAATTCGCGATGAATCAAATGTTGCGTCAGAACGCAGAAACATTGATGTGTCCGTTAGTGATTACGGAAATGAAGTGATACTTGAGGTGATAGATCATGGCTGTGGCCTCCCAAAAACAATGGATCCACAAACATTATTTACAAAAGGCGTTTCAACGAAATCTCGTCAAAATCGAGGTGTTGGGTTGCACCTTGTCAATCAGCTTGCTACTCGATATCACGGCCATGTTGAGATGATACCCAATACAAATTATGGGACAAGAATAACGGTGTACTTACCCAAGGAAGAACAATTATGAGTATGGCGACTCGCGTAATGATCATTGAAGATGATCTGGCTATTGCTGAGCTGCACCACAAATACTTAAGCCAACTGACAGGTTTGGAAGTGGTCGGAATTGCGACCACGAGAATGGAAGCGGAAATGCAACTCGACATTCTTAAGCCAGATTTACTATTGATGGATGTCTATCTTCCCGATGGCACAGGGCTTGAGATACTAAATACACTGCGTGCAAGTAACCAAACGTGTGATGTCATTTTGATTACAGCCGCAAGAGATGTCGATACATTACAACAGGCGATGAGGGGTGGCGTTGTCGATTACCTGTTAAAACCAGTTATGTTTCCACGCTTAGATGCCGCACTGAAAAAGTATGTGTGCCAACGCCAACAACTAGACATCGTAGAGAGTTTGGATCAGAACCTCGTTGATAAAATGCTGCAGTCTCACGCCAATCAAGACAACTTGCCGAACCGATTACCGAAAGGGATTGATGGTGTAACGCTAGACAAGATCAGAGAGTTGTTCCCAAATGGCAGTGTACTGACCGCTGATGAGGCAGGCGAAAAGATCGGCGCGAGCCGAACAACGGCGAGGCGCTATTTGGAGTATCTGATCAGCACTGGTGAACTAGAGGCTGATTTAAACTATGGGTCGGTAGGTAGGCCGGAAAGGTGCTATAAAAAAGTGACACGGTAGCGTTTATATTGATGCTCTATGCAAAATAAAAAGCGATGGCTTGTTGTAGAAACCATCGCTTTACAAATTACTGCTGTTCTGTTCTAAGAGGTTAGAAGTTGTATTCTAACTTCGCTTCGATAGAGCGCTCAGCGCCAAACCAACAGTTATTTTTGTCGTAACAAGAATAGTATTCTTTATCGAATAGATTGCTTGCAGAAAGCGTGACGCTAGCCCCTTTCATTGATTCAGATATCGTTGAGAAATCGTAACTTGCTGCCAAATCAAACAAGGTGTAGTCCGGTACTTTTTGACTATTCTGTGCATCAATTTGTGCTTCCCCGACATAGCGAACGCCAGCACTGGTACGAAGGCCTGAAAGATTTCCTTCAAAGAAGTAATTGGCCCATAGAGAGGCCGTTTGCTCAGGTACCCAAACCGGCGTTTTACCTTCTTGGTTGTAATAACTGTCCTCGGTAATCTCCATATCGGTATATGTATAGCCTAGAGTGAAATCAGCTTGTGCTGTGGCTTGCCATTTTGCCTCAAGTTCAATACCTTGTGATACCACTTCGCCCGCTTGATAGTTCGGTGCATAAGGATTATTCGGATCGGTCAAGATCGCGTTTTTCTTCGTAATATGGAAGAGTACTAAGTTACCTGAGATATCACCAGATAATGGTGCGTATTTAAAGCCTAACTCCCATTGATGACCGGTTGATGGCTCAAATGCTTTACCAGAAGAGTCGGCACCCGCAATTGGCTCAAAACTTTCCGAGTAAGTAAGGTATGGCGAGAGACCAAAGTCTAGCTCATACAAACCACCGACTCGGAAAGATACGTTGGTATCGTCTAACTCTTCCTTGCTCTTGGATACTGTTCCTAGATAATCGCTAACGGCGTCTGTATTTGAATCGTATTTATCCCAACGAAGACCTGCAATCATTACAAGTTGGTCGTAACGAACTTGATCTTGGAAATAAACGCCAATCTGCTTCGTTTTGATATCCAAGTTTTGTTTGTATTGGAAATTCAGTGCATTACGATCAATGCTGTTGTGGTCAGGATTAAAAATGTCCTGAGTTAGCGAATACCCAAGCGTGTCTTTGTATTTTACATCTGAGTCTAGATACTGATAATCAAGCCCGAACAATAAGTTATGTTCAAAATTTCCTGTTTTAATGTAGCCCGATAGTTGGTTGTCAATCACAAAGGATTTGGACTTTTCATCGGTTAAATAGGCATTTCGACCAACGGTACGGTTATCCGCTTCAAGTGCACCGTTATATGTGTTTTCCTGATAGGCATCGGCGGTCATGTAGCGGGCATTCTGTAGAAATTGCCAATTGTTGTTAAAGTCGTGTTGGACTTTGTAACCCATCATCAGAACTTCGCGTTCGTAAGTGTTCCAGTCCTCATCCCCTAAATAAGTGCTTGGTGACATCGAGCCAAGTGGGTTTTTAATCACTGAGCCAGATGCAGGCACAGTCGTGTAGATACCTGCTGATGGATCATTTTGATAGTAAACATTCACGTTCACTAATGTGCTTTCTGTCGCTTGCCAATTGAAAGATGGGGCGAGTACATAACGTTCATCTTCAGACGTATCGGCTTGACCATCTCGCTGTTTTGCCAGGCCGACGATACGGTAATCCACATTAGAATCACCAATTTGTCCTGTGGTGTCGAACGTCAGTTCTTTTAGGCTGTTAGTCCCAGTACTAATCGAGACAGAGTGCGAGGGTGTTGACTGAGGCGCCTTGGCGATAATGTTGACCATACCTCCTGGTGGAATATTGCCGTAAAGAACAGACGTTGGCCCTTTAAAAACCTCGATTTGCTCAAGAGCAACGGAATCGACCTGCGGTTGAAGGTTCCAACCGTTGTACAGCAAAGGAAGACCATCATAAAAGTTGGTGTAGTTAATAAAACCACGAATATTGAATAGGTCAAGTCGGGAAACGGCACCGCCACGCAATTCTGTATTTACGCCAGGCGCGTAACGCAATGCTTCGCTCACCGAGTTTACGCCGCGCAGGTCCATGTCATCTTTAGTGATTACCTTGATCGCTTGCGGTGTTTCCTCCGGTTCTAAAACGGTTTTAGTTGCGGTGTTTCGGTATGTTTCTCCTAGCACCGTAATCGTTTCGTGTTGGGATATGCTCTCAGTTGCATTGGCGTGGCCAGCGAGCAATGCGGATACGACGATAGCAACCGCTGAACGATGAAATCGAATCGGACTTTCCATATTTATAAATTCCACTACTTTTTCTATTTATTGATAATGATTGTTATTTGTATTCTATATTCAAAGAAATAGGAAAAGTTAACAATTTGGTGCAAAACACTAATCTTTGGAACTTATTCTTCTGTTCTTAGGTTTTAAAGATAGCGCGTCGTTTGGCTCGACAGGAATCCAATACTGCATTTGTGCTTGTTCGCTATCAACATCATAACCTTCTGGATAAAGCTCTAACTCATAACCATCGATAGCATGATAATTAGAGTAGGGTAGCCAATGTAAAATAAACCATTCTAGCGTTGAGGCGAGCTCTGATGCTTTGCCTATGTGTGTAATGACGGCGTAGGTTTGCTCAGGAACAGCCAAGAGGTCTAACCCCGAGTTGGAAGAGTTCGTTGATCTTGGTGCGTTTGCTGTTGGACTGCACTCATAACCTGCCCAATACTCAAGTTGTTGGTTGTTTGAATACGCTTGAGTCACATCAATCACGCCAAAGTAACTACTTTCCGAATTGTTAAGGTTTTCAGATGAATAAAGACGTGACCAAAGTGACGGTACTTTGGATTGGAAATCGGGCGTAGCGGAAAACAATCCGTGAATAGGTTCATGATAACCAGCAAGTTCAAAAGCCGGTTTTGTTTCTATTCGAACTTCAATAAAGCGCTGATGTTTTTTCTCTTCTTCTGGTGTCTTACGCAGCGTCAAAGGTTGCCTCAACCCGGAGAGTTGTTGCGTTTTTCGATATTCGCGGGGGCTTTTTGAAAACATATTCCTGAACGCACGGCTAAATGCGTGTTCAGATGTAAATCCCATTTCTATCGCTATATCTAACGAGCGGTCAGAAGTATGGATTAAGCGCTCAGCCGCAAGGCTAAGTTTAAGCTCTCTGATGTAGTGAGCGACGGATACGCCAGTGTGTTGTTGAAATACGCGTTGCAGTTGCCAGCGCGACCAACAACTTGCTTTCGATATTTCATCTACGCTCAGAGTGCTGTCTAAGTTGGTGTGAATGTAGTCAAGCACCGATTGTATTCGGTTTATGGGATGTGGGTTAATGGCGCTTGATTTCATGGCGTTCTACTTTCACATTAATAGTGATTTCATTATCTTTAATTGAGTATCATTATCAATAGGATGATGAAATAAAAAGTAAGTAACACAGATCACGATAAAACTGTAATGGATTGCAAGGATGAGTAATTATTGTCCATATTAGAGTTTTTGCTTAAATTTTGGAGCGTTCAGATGAAACTTTTTTTATCAATAAAATACAATCGCTTATGACGTTTTGTGCAACTTATTTAAACGTTTGCACTGGCAAGTGTTGATGTAAATCAAATAGTCGTAGACAATATTGCCCCGTGTCGGACTCTCCTCCAGCGAGTACAGTGTGTACTTTTGAGACATAAGTGACTTAAATGACCTCAATACGTCGTGTTTCCAAGAATCGGAAATGCAACTTCTTGAGGTTCTTTGGGCCCATAGACTTTACCTATCAACGTAATAGGTAAGACCAATTTTCTATTTTGAGGTGCCATTGATAGGGTTGGCTCATTCTCTAGCCGTATCCGGGCACACAATAAGTACCTCGTTTTTAAGGGAAAGATGATGGTAATACCAGAAAACAGCAGCATCGTTATTTTTGGTGCTTCAGGTGACCTTACGTACCGTAAGCTCATTCCTGCTTTATACCACCTCTACGCGAACAAGCAGCTTCCAGAGAATTTTGCCATTCTGGGTGTAAGTCGCACTGAATACAGTGATGAGTCTTACCGCGCGAAGCTGAAAAAATCGCTTCAGGAAATGGAAAAGACTGAGCCAGAAACGCTTGATGCATTTATTAACCATCTGCACTACCAAGCAATTAATACTTCTGACACACAAGATTACGGTAAGCTATCTTCTCGCTTAGACCAACTTGCGGACGAATATCAATTCGAGCAACGCAATACGCTTTTTTACTTAGCAACCCCACCAAGTTTATACAGTGTGATCCCTGCAAGTCTTGCAGCACATGGTCTTAACAGTGAAGAGGATGGCTGGAAACGCCTGATCATTGAGAAACCATTCGGCTATGATCTTGAATCGGCGCGTATTCTGGACAAAGAAATTCACGAGCACTTCCAAGAGCATCAAATCTACCGAATTGACCATTACTTAGGTAAAGAAACGGTACAAAACCTACTTGTGCTTCGTTTCTCTAATGCGATGTTTGAGCCGCTTTGGAACCGTAACTTCATTGATTACGTTGAAATCACAGGCGCAGAATTCCTTGGCGTAGAGGAGCGTGGTGGTTACTACGACAACTCTGGCGCTGTGCGCGACATGTTCCAAAACCACTTGCTACAAGTATTAGCAATGGTAGGTATGGAACCACCAGCGCAAATCAATGCAGACTCGATGCGTGATGAAGTGGTAAAAGTGCTTCAATGCTTAAAGCCATTAGACGAAAACGCTCTGCGTAATGACCTAGTATTAGGCCAATACACGGCGTCTGAAGTTCGTGGGCAAAGCCTACGCGGCTACCGTGAAGAGCCGGGAGTTGCAGACGATTCTCGTACAGAGACTTACATCGGTTTGAAAGCGTACATCAACAACTGGCGTTGGAATGGCGTGCCATTTTACGTGCGTACTGGTAAGCGTCTTCCAACACGCGTTACTGAGGTGGTTATCCACTTTAAACAAACACCGCATCCTGTGTTTGGTCAAAACGCACCAGAAAACAAGCTGATCATTCGTATTCAACCAGACGAAGGCATTCAAATGAGCTTTGGCTTGAAAGAGCCAGGCGCAGGCTTTGAAGCGAAGGAAGTGAAAATGAACTTCCATTACGCTGACCTGCAAGAAACGCAAATGCTAACGGCATACGAGCGTCTTCTACTTGATGCTTTGAATGGTGATGCTACGCTATTTGCACGTAGTGATGCGGTGGAAGCGTGCTGGCAATACGTACAGCCAATCTTAGATTTTAAGCAAGATCCACAATCCCTCTTCGGGTACGCATGCGGCACTTGGGGGCCTAAAGAGTCAGATGACTTGTTACAGCGTGATGGCCGTGCTTGGCGTTTCCCATGTAAAAACTTAACAGATACGGATTACTGTGAACTATGATCAACCATAAGATCTACCAAACAGCAGAACAGGTAGTTGAAAGCCTAGCTAACGATATGAAAGCGTTTAGCGAAATGGGCAGACCTGTTCACATCTCTCTTTCTGGCGGCAGCACTCCTAAAATGCTGTTTAAACTACTGGCTTCAGAGGCTTACGCAACCTCCATTCAATGGGAAAACCTCCACTTTTGGTGGGGTGACGAACGTTGTGTTGCCCCTGACGATGCAGAAAGCAACTACGGTGAAGCGAACACATTGTTGTTTAGCCAAGTAAATATTCCTGCAGAAAACATTCACCGCATCCGTGGCGAAGATGAGCCTAAAGCAGAAGCCGAGCGCTTTGCAAAAGAGATGGCAGAGGTAATCCCGAATGAAAACGGCACACCTGTGTTTGACTGGATCTTATTAGGCGTTGGTGCAGATGGTCATACAGCTTCTCTGTTCCCTGGCCAAACGAATTATGATGATGCGAACCTATCTCTTGTGGCGTCGCATCCTGAATCGGGCCAACTTCGTGTGTCGAAAACCGCACGCTTATTAGAAGCAGCGAAACGCATTAGTTACTTAGTGCTTGGTGCAGGAAAAGCGGACATTGTTGAAGAAATTAACAGTTCACCAGCACACGCACTGCCATACCCAGCGGCTAAGATTCAAGCGAAATCGGGCCTAACGGAATGGTATTTAGATTTAGACGCGGCAGCAAAAATTGCTTAAGACGCTGCTCGTCGATGAAATAAAATTGGAGAGAAACAATGAAAGGTGATATCGGTGTAATTGGCCTAGCAGTAATGGGTCAAAACCTTATCCTAAACATGAACGATCACGGCTTTAAAGTGGTTGCTCACAACCGTACTGCTGCTAAAGTAGACGAGTTCCTGGAAGGTCCAGCAAAAGGCACGAACATCATCGGTGCATACTCTCTAGAAGAACTAGTAGAGAAGCTAGAAACGCCGCGTAAAGTAATGTTGATGGTTCGCGCTGGTGACGTTGTAGACAAGTTCATCGAAGCGCTAGTACCTCTGCTAGACAAAGGCGACATCATTATTGACGGTGGTAACACTAACTACCCAGATACAAACCGTCGTGTTGCTGCACTACGTGAAAAAGGTATCCACTTCATCGGTACTGGTGTATCTGGTGGTGAAGAAGGTGCGCGCTTCGGTCCATCTATCATGCCTGGCGGTGCTGCTGAAGCATGGGAAGCGGTTAAGCCTATCTTCCAAGGTATCGCTGCGAAAACTGACGCTGGTGAGCCATGTTGTGACTGGGTTGGTAACGATGGTGCTGGTCACTTCGTTAAGATGGTACACAACGGCATCGAATACGGTGACATGCAGCTTATCACAGAAGCTTACCAGTTCATGAAAGACGGTCTTGGTATGTCTGCAGACGAGATGCAAGCAGTATTCGCTGATTGGAACAAGACTGAACTAGACAGCTACCTTGTTGAAATCACGGCTGACATCCTTGGCTACAAAGATGAAGACGGTGAGCCTCTCGTTGAGAAGATCCTAGACACAGCAGGCCAAAAAGGTACTGGTAAATGGACTGGTATTAACGCACTAGACCTAGGTATTCCACTAACACTTATCTCTGAGTCTGTATTCTCTCGTTGTCTATCTGCACTGAAAGACCAACGTGTTGAAGCTGAATCTCTATTCGGTAAGACAATCACTCCTGTTGAAGGCGACAAGCAAGAGTGGGTTGATGCACTACGTCAAGCGCTACTAGCTTCTAAGATCATCTCTTACGCTCAAGGCTTCATGCTAATGCGCGAAGCATCGAACGAGAACGGTTGGGACCTAAACTACGGTAACGTAGCCCTAATGTGGCGTGGTGGTTGTATCATCCGCTCTGCGTTCCTAGGCAACATCCGTGATGCGTACGAAGCGAACCCAGACATCGCATTCCTAGGTTCTGATGAGTACTTCAAAAATATCCTACAAGGCAGCCTAGCAGCATGGCGTAAAGTAGCAGCGAAGTCTCTAGAGTCTGGTATCCCAATGCCATGTACGATTTCTGCGCTATCTTTCCTAGACGGTTACACAACAGCTCGTCTACCAGCGAACCTGCTTCAAGCTCAACGTGACTACTTCGGTGCTCACACTTATGAGCGTATTGACCGTCCACGTGGTGAATTCTTCCACACTAACTGGACTGGTACAGGCGGCGACACAGCGTCTACAACTTACGACGTGTAATCGTTTTAAGTAAACCGACTAAATATAAAGATATAAAGGGATGCCCAAGTGGCATCCTTTTTTGTGTCTGCTTTTACGGAACTTCAAGAGCGCCTAGGCGCTCTTTTCAGTGGTCGTTTTCTTGCTTTGATAAAACCTGTCTTTTAGGTAGAGAATTGCACTGACCACAAGAGCCACTAAAGAAACAGTAAATAGGGCGTACATGCTGAGAATCCATGCGAATGTGGCCGTCAAGAATGCAATGAAGGAAAACATCCTGCTGAAAGACATCACATGGCCAAGTTTGTTACTTTTCATAAACGCCTCCCGAAGCTAAGTGGGGATAGACAATTGTGGTCATATGCCACACTTTTAATTGTCTGCTCTTTTGGGGCGTTTCACACAAAAAAGTGGCTAAAGATTTCTCAAAAAAGGTGAAATATTGAACCGGTAGACAAATCGTTAAACTGAGTTGCACAGATATGACTTCGGTTGTCTATCACTTCAAAGTTTTTAACTACGCAGATTAAGGGCATGTAGCGTTATTATTATCGTATTCGAACTCTACGATACACAATTGCAAGTGAACCTACACTCGTAAGCTCATCCCTGTCGTCAGTTACAGTAAAAGCTTTTTTCTCTTTTTAACAATACCTTAGTAATTACGGGCAATTAAATCCGTTTTTCGATCGAAACTCAGATTGCACAAAAGGTGAAAAAGAGTGCTAGGTAAGCCTTTAAACTACGCCTATAATTAGCGCCCACATGGAGGATGTTTATTATATGAACATCCTTTATTTTTTGAAACTAGCAACAAGGATCCAGTAAAACATGTTTTTCTGGTTTTGTTTACGTCGACCAAGAAGGTAATTAACACAGCAAATTGAGGTTCTAAGATGACTCTTAACAAGTACTTTGTTTTCATTCCAGCAGAATTGGAACAGGAAATGCACAAGGACAATCAAGTGATCTCTGAGAAGGAAACTCAACGTCAGGCATTAGTAAAACAGGCACAACAACAAGGCGGCCTGTAAGCTAGGTTTCAAAGAGAAAGAGCACCGCAACGGTGCTCTTTTTGTATCTGAGGTCGTAGAATTAACTTAATATGCCAAGGCTTTTCAATTTTCTGTAAATGGTATTTCGGCTCACACCAAGCATACGAGACGTTTTGCTAATGTTCCCCCGGTTGGCTTGATATGTTTTGAGCAACTTATCTTCGACGGTTGCACGCAGTTCTGAAGTTGGTTCAGCGGATGCTGCTCCTTCTTGAGCTTGGCTGAGTTTCTTACTTAGGTGGGCTGGGACGTGTGTGAGTTCCAATATTTCTTCACCTTGCGCCATTAAGGCGGATACTTTGATTAAACTATCGAGTTCACGCAAATTTCCTGGCCATGAGTAAGACAGCATCAGAGAAAGTAGGTGAGGGCAAAGCTGTTGTTCAGATTCGGCGTGACGCCGATGAATGTTCTCAATCAGTTGTCGTTTGTCATCACGTTCCTCAAAGCGAGGTAGCTCAATGATCAAGCCATTAAGGCGATAATACAAATCTTGGCGGAACAATCCTTCGCTGACCAAATGTTCCAGATCTTTATGCGTGGCTGCAATGATTTGCGTATCGACTTGAATGCTTTGGTTTGAACCCACGGGAAGCACGGTTTTATCTTGCAATACATGGAGCAAGCGGCTTTGAGCTTCCAAGGGTAAATCTGCGATTTCATCCAGAAACAAAATCCCTTTGTGTGCTTGGCGAATTTTCCCCTGATAGCCTTTGCTGTTTGCGCCAGTAAAGGCACCGGCTACGTAGCCAAATAATTCAGATTCAACCAGATCTTTTGGTAGCGCTCCGCAGTTAACGGAAACCAACGGTCCCGTTTTTCTCTGGCTGTTTTTATGAAGCGCTTTCACAAACTCGTTTTTGCCAACACCAGTCTCTCCGAGAATCAACAAACTGATGTCTTTATCGATGACGCGATTGGCTTGCTGCCAACAGTGCTCAACTGCGGAGTCGCCATAATGAAGATCATTGGACGCCGCTACAGCACGAGACTTGACCTTGCTATCTTTATCGGTAAGCGGTTTTGTTTTGAAAACGAAAGGGTGCTCATTTCCCCGAGTGGATAGAATGTCGTCTAAGGATTGCCCAATGATACTTTTTTGCGCAAAAAGTTGAGAGGCTACTTGATTGTGAGCCAAAACTTGTCCGTCTTCATTTGCAATGATAATTCCTTGCCAACCACTATTCAGTAAACCTTTTTCGCACGCTAAATCCACACGAATATGCCCTTGTGGAATCAAGTTAAGTAGTTGATTCTCCACTTGCTGGACCATGTTTTGTACTAGTACTTGCGTTGAGAAGTCATGTCTCTTTTGCTCGCTCGTAATATCTAATACGCCAATGAGGTTACCAAGATGATCGAAAATAGGATTAGCCGAACAGCTAATAAAACGATGGTGTTGGATAAAGTGCTGATCACCAATAACAGAAACGGGCTTTGCTTCAACCAAGGCTGTACCAATCGCGTTGGTGCCTTTGACCTTTTCTTGCCAGCATGCTCCAGAGCTTAGCGAGATTTCCGTTAACTTCTCACGAAATCTAGGCTGTCCCCAACTGCCGATGATGACACCATCTGAGTCTGTCAAAATTAAGCGACTGTCGCTATGAGCAAATAGCTGATTAAACAAAGGGAGTGCACATTGAGTGACTGCCTCTAGCAAAAAATTGAGTTGGTGACGCCTATCTTGGAGCGTTGCTGGCGTTACTCGAATATCTTCAGGGCGTCGACGCTGTTTTAAACCCGCTTGTTCACTTCTGACCCATGAAGTTGAAAGCCAATTGTTATCGCTAATGTGTTGAAGTTCCATGACTGTACCATTTTGTCACAGTGAGGGTGTGCCATTTTGGAACACTTGAACATTGGTGTTCACACCATACATCCGCTCAAACATCGCTCACTTGGTTTGTTATCGCTTGGTAATCATAGTTTTACATTTAATTAACAACAAGTGTGGCGTAGTTGGCGTGTGACTTGCGTAATGCTCTTTGTGAACAGTGCGATACGACACTGCAATAACACATTGAACGAGAAACAAAAGGAAGAGTTATGATTTATGCACAGCCAGGTAGTGAAAATGCCATTGTTAACTTTAAATCGCATTACGATAACTTTATCGGTGGGGAATGGGTAAAACCAACGGGTGGTGAGTACTTTGACAATATCTCACCAATCAACGGACAAGCGTATTGTAAAGTTGCTCGCTCCGGCGAGGAAGATATTAATTTAGCACTGGATGCCGCGCACAACATCAGAGCAAAATGGGCCAAAACCAGCGTGACAGAACGTTCGAACATCTTGCTGAAAATTGCTGACCGTATTGAGCAGCATCTAGAAGAGCTTGCAGTTGCAGAAACTTGGGAAAACGGCAAACCAGTTCGCGAAACCTTGGCGGCAGATTTACCTTTAGTAGTGGATCACTTCCGTTACTTCGCTGGCTGTATTCGCGCACAAGAAGGCAGTGCGGCAGAACTGGATGAGCACACCGCAAGCTACCACTTCCCAGAACCGATTGGTGTGGTGGGTCAAATTATTCCGTGGAACTTCCCAATGTTGATGGCGGCTTGGAAACTAGCACCGGCACTAGCGGCGGGTTGCTGTGTGGTATTGAAGCCAGCAGAGCAAACCCCAACATCCATTCTGGTTCTGATGGAAAAAATCGGTGACCTTCTTCCTCCTGGTGTCATCAACGTTGTAAACGGATATGGTTCTGAAGCGGGTCAAGCATTAGCAACCAGCAACCGCATTGCGAAACTCGCTTTTACCGGGTCTACGCAAGTTGGCAACCACATTCTGAAATGTGCAGCAGACAACTTGATCCCATCGACAGTTGAGTTAGGTGGTAAATCTCCAAACATCTACTTCTCAGATATCTTCGATTACGAAGATGAGTATCTTGATAAGTGTATCGAAGGTACGTTACTTGGTTTCTTCAACCAAGGTGAAGTTTGTACTTGTCCATCTCGCGTACTGGTTCATGAAGCGATTTATGACAAGTTTGTAGAGAAACTGACGGAACGTGCACAGCTGATTAAACAAGGTAATCCGCTCGATACCGATACTCAAGTCGGTGCTCAGGCTTCTCAAGAACAGTTTGATAAGATTTTAAGTTACCTGGAAATCGGCCGTGAAGAAGGCGCAAAAGTGGTCTTTGGTGGTGGAGTGTCAGAACAGCCAGAGTCTATCAACCAGGGGTACTACATTCAGCCAACCATGTTGGAAGGCCACAACAAGATGCGAATCTTCCAAGAAGAAATCTTTGGCCCAGTGATTGCTATCACCAAATTCAAAGATGAGGCTGAAGCGTTGGAAATCGCAAACGACACCGAATATGGCTTAGGTGCAGGTGTTTGGACACGTGATGCGAACGTCGCATATCGTATGGGCCGTAATATTGAAGCTGGTCGAATCTGGATTAACTGTTACCACGCTTACCCTGCACACGCAGCGTTCGGTGGTTACAAAAAATCGGGTATCGGGCGCGAAACGCACAAGATGATGCTGGATCACTACCAGAATACTAAGAACTTGCTGATTAGCTACAGCATCGACCCGTTAGGCTTCTTCTAGTGAAACTAAGTAATTAATAAAGAAAAAGCAGTATGAATCAAAACCCCGAATCTTCGGGGTTTTTTATTAGCGTGAGCTTGTCGGCTGAAGGTTAACTTAGATGTTTAACCTGCTTATATTGTGATATCAGGAACGTTGAATTATCGCCACTTTTCGTTCCATAAGCTTTTCTACGGCGGCGTTTTGCTTGTCAATATTGAGTTGAGGATCAAAGTCCAAAACGCGATTGCAAGATTCGAGACTGGCAAATTGATTTAAACATTCACCAAGCTCTCTTTTAGAGCTTGTTCGCGTCATACTGCTTTCTGATGAGGAGAGTAGGGTGACTTTACGGCCATGAAACGTTCCTTGCGGCACTGCATCACTTTGCTGCGCTTGTTGAACGTCATGAACCGATGAATTGGTGTATGTGGATTGGATGTCATTGGACATAAAGACACCTAAACTCTCAAGTCTAAAGTTTGTGGCATCGGTGGTGCCTCATCAATGGTTACATGAGAAGACAATAACGCTTCCCACGACTCGCTGTGCGTCAGCAATTCTGCTAAAGCTGTTTCAAAATATTCGTAATCCAGTCGCCTAATGTTAATGAGTCGGTTTAAACATAGGACATGTCGGTGGTTATCTAAACTAAAAAATAACTGGTGCTCAGGCCAGTGATAATTAAAGGCCAAGAAAGAGCGATAGAGATCGGAATTTACAATTTGAAGGCCAACAATCTCAGCTTCGAGCTGCAAAGTTGTCGATTCAGGATGAAAGATGATATGCACCCTTAGATTATCATCAAAGGCTAAGCTTACTTCATTTTCCGTTAGATGCAGTGCAGGCAAGCCTATTTGATGAGCAAACTTTAGCAAAATCTCATCGATAGTTTGGCGTGCTGACATAGGAATAGTCCCTTTTGAAATTTTATCAAGGAAAATATTAGATGTATCTCTTCATGTTTATCAATATTAGTCGGTTGTTATTATATTTTGGCTTTTAAATGTGTTGAGAGAAATAGAACGGCAAAATTAAATGTGTTCAGATGCATATCTCAAAGGTAATGAGATATATGAATATCATTTTTCTCTAATGAACTTCAATTAAGGAAAGAATGAAAGAGAGCAGAAACTGTTTTTGAAATTACAGTCCATGTTAACTACGTGTTGTTGAAAAATGCGATTTATTGTCCGCTTGTAGTATAAATATAAGTTGATCTTTTATATTTTTACATAAAGAATTGTGTGAATTTCAAATGAGCTAGATTATATAAAATACGTTTATGGGGTCATAATGAACAATTCTATATGGGCTGGTTTTATTGGGTTATTCATACTGAGTGGGTGCAGTCAGACTGTGTCCGTCAATGGGGTGGATGGCTTTGATACACAGAGTCAGGCATCAGTCTATGGTTGGGTTTCTGTCGACGGCTACTTTCCACCTTCGATTACTTCTCTTGAAGTGGAAATATGTAAAGTTATTGATAATCAATGTCTTAAATCGGCATCTCAGAGCTACCAAGGCGTTCAGTTGCCTGTGCAGTATTCGTTTTTAATTGCACCAATTCAAGCTGGTGAAGGAAAAATGAAGATTATTGGAAAGCTTTATTCAAACGGTGAGCTCGTTGCTGAAAAAGAAAAGAACTATTTATTTTTAGAGGGAAATAAACAAGAAAACTTGATTCTTGTTCCAAAAATAAACAGATAAAATTTTAAGTACTACATTTTTATTAGAATTTTCTAATTTATAAAAATAAAGACCATATCTTTCCTGTTGTGAAAGATTTGTTGTCTTTTATAAACATTAATTACATGACTTTGAAGTCATCGGGTCAGTTGTTTTTTAGACTCATACTTGTTGCAAAAACAGTATTTTTTATGATTATATCTCGCTCCTTGAACACGTTGGCTTGGCGTTTTAGGCTATAAAACATACATTTTTATGATTTTGGAAATTTAATTTTGTTCTAGAAACGATGCCGAAATCTATTTAATTGTATTCTAATGTATAACAAAACAACCAAACTTAAATAACGAAATGATATTTAAGTTTTGGCTAATGATAAACGCTATCTGATAAAAATAATAAAGACGGACAGCAGAAATTTACTAAGTCAAACTTTTACCTTTAGGTAAAGGTAATGCTTGGGTTATTCGCTAATTATTCGGGGGGTATGGTAAGTGATAGAACTTCTATGCTCTTTTCTTTGCTTCTTTAATTCATACAGCAGTACTTAGAAATAACAACAATCAAAGTAGTGCTTTGAAAGTTTCTCAACATTTGCACTGAGAAACTCAAAATAATGAAGGGTAGAAAATGGATGTGTCAGGCCAACTAAACTCAGAAAGGGTCGACTCGAGTTCACGAAAAATTCGTAGTTTTTCCTGCTATGAAAAATCTGACGAAGTATTTCACTCAGACCAGTCTCACATTGTTGTCGTTCACAATGGTCAGCTTCGAGTTCAAACAGGTGATTGCACAATCGATGTTGCTGCAGAAAATGGGGTATTTCTATCTCAAGGGGATTACTTGTTAGAGTACTCTCCGCTAGATGGGGCATACAAAGCGTCGATTATTGCTTACGACAATGAACTCGTTAGTCAGTTGCTGCAAAAACACAGTGATCTCTTGATGATGCTACCTAAGGTAGACAAAGTTTGTTCTGGTTTGTTTACTTTTGGTTTGAACATACTCGTTGAACAAGTGCTTTCTAGCATGCAGACGCTTGAGCAACAAGCGTACCCTGATGCCATTATGTGCCTAAAATACGAAGAACTACTCATTCTCTTGCTACACAGCAAAGGAGGAGAATCACTGTATGCGTTGCTGTCACAACAAACAAACCGTACGTCGGAACGGTTACGTCGATTTATGGAACAGCATTACTTAAAAGAATGGAAGTTGACAGACTACGCGCAGGAGTTTGGTGCCAGCTTAACCACTTTTAAAGAGCTTTTTAATGAGCACTATGGCATTTCTCCAAGAGCTTGGATCAGTGAGCGTCGACTACTGCATGCTCATAAACTGCTGTTGACGAGCAAGATGAGCATCGTAGATGTGGCGATGGAGGCAGGGTTTTCCAGTCAGTCTTACTTTACGCAGAGTTACCGTCGTCGTTTTGGAACGACCCCAAGCCGCGTACGTTCGGGAGACGACCAAGTGGCTATCGCGAAATGAAATGACTTGGGACTAAAATTTTCTGACTAATTTTGAAAGTCACTCACCAGTGTAAATTCTATTATGTATCGTGTAACAACGAACGATTAAAAATTATTACATCTCTTTCTTTCTGGATTGTTCGAAAGGGGTGCGGAGACGAACATAAATGAAAAAGCAGCATTGGCGACGCCGTTCGCTTTTTCCAGACAGCATAGTGACACAGCGGAAAGTGACTGTTTTACAAAGAGGAGCTCGTTATGAAAGCGCCTCGAAACCTACGCAGGATCTCAATGTTGTGCACGTCAATCACCGACAATTGTTGAGTGAAGGCGTCATAAATTATGAGCAGTTATCTTTACTTCAACGTTTGTTGGATAGAAATGTCGTCGATAGCCTATGCGCTAGCCAGTTAGTTAAAACGTATCAAAAACTTGGTGCTTCGATAGACCGGTTTGCCATGCGTTTATTTTTGGAAATTGGATCGCAGCTCAGTGATAGCAGCACAATCACAACGTTCGAACAAAGGCTGGACTACATCAACTCTCGTCTGGGCTTTCGCTTTAATTTGGCTGTCCCAAAAACGTTGATGCTTTGTTTCCATTTATCACTCAACGAGTGGATTAACCGACAAGTCGATCAAAGTGCTCTTCATGCTTCGATTAAAGTTGAACAACTTATCAATCAACTCGATATTCAGAAGGAATATTGGTCGAAGCTATCAGGGGAAGACACCAGTGCCGTCTTTGTTCAACAGCAACTCGATCTTATTAAGAGCCAGCAGCATCAACTTAAAAAGCAACTTGGGACGTTAAGCGAACAACAGTTGCAAGTGATTGAATGTCATCGTTCGTTAATTGAGAAGTGGCAACCGTCTTTAGACGAGCTGAAAGGGTTCGCGGAGTACACCTCGACAACCGAACAATTTATTTCTGAGTGGAAAAATTGGTGTTCGGAAGTGCGACTTGAAGCCCCTGAGCTGAACGAAGTTTGGGATGCATGCGATGTGGTTTACAACGACCAAAATGCGGTTGCGAAAGTATGGCAATGGTTCAAGAACATGCAAACTGTTGGTGATATCGATCACTACTATTTTGATACTCAAAGTGGTCAGTGCGGCCAGGCTTGCAATCACCTCAGCCAGATCTAAATAGGGCGTTAAATGTTAGATAAGATGATGAAATCTTTAGCGGAAGCGCTAAAGGTAGGGGATTTTATTGCCTCAGAAAATGGTTCTTACAACATCGAGGTTGACCAGTTATCACTGACCATCAAGCAACGTGCGTCATGGATTTTATGGGAAGCGACGTTACCCTTCCAGTTTAAAGAGCATCTAGATTATCAACAAGAACAAGCGTTACAACGTTGCATGCAGCTCTCATTAAAAACCATTCGTGAGGATGGCGGCGTACTGACAACCAATGATGATCAGCAATTGATTTTGCAAAGTAAAGTACGGGTTGAGGACTGTTCGGTGGAACGGTTCTCTGCTTTGCTTTCTAAGCACGTCAATCTATATGAGCGTTACATTGCATTATTGGAACAAGAACGCGTGAACCACACAATCAACCATACAGTGTGGTTACCATGATGCTAAAAATCTTTCCCAACATTAGGCGTGCTGTAACAAAGGCATTGTTATGCGCAGTGAGTGTTGTTCCTTTGGGATACGCGCAAGCAACAGACTTACACTGGCCCGAACAACCGTTCCGCTACTATGCAGATAATGACTCATTAAAAGAGTTGTTGAATAACTTCGGTGCAAATTATCGTGTCTCGGTTTCTGTTAGTGACAAAGTCAACGATCGAGTGAATGGGCGTTTTACCCCTGAAGATCCGGCGGAATTCCTCGATTACTTATCGCAAGTGTACAACTTGATGTGGTATTTCGATGGAGCCGTCTTACATGTCTATAAGGCGACAGAAACTCGCTCACGTTTACTTCAATTGGAATTACTTACGGCTAGAGAGCTACGCAGTACGTTAATTTCCACCGGCGTTTGGGATTCTCGTTATGGTTGGAGAGCTGCTGAGAGCAAAGGGTTAGTCTATCTTGCGGGTCCTCCACGTTATGTCGACTTAGTGGTACAAACGGCGGAGGCATTGGAAACGCGCTTGCTGCAGAAATCGAATTCAACCGACGAATTATTCGTTGAGATAATTCCTTTGAAGTACGCTTCTGCAACGGATAGAGAAATTGCATATCGCGATCAGACAATTACGGTCCCTGGCATCGCATCGGTGTTAAAACGGGTCGTGTCTGGTGTTCAAACTCAAGTGACAAGTGCGTCTAGCAAAGAAGTTACCAGTTCAGATAAGCCTGTAAAAAGTAATAAAACCGCCTCAGTTCATGGTGGCGCAACAGTTGAAGCAGAGCCGGGCCTTAATGCGATTATCGTTCGTGATACTCAAGCACGATTACCGCTCTATCGTAAACTGGTCGCGCAATTAGACCAGCCGCAATCAAGAATTGAAGTCGCGCTATCGATTGTCGATATCAGTGCCAACGATTTAAGTCAGTTAGGCGTGGATTGGCGAGCGGGAGTGTCTGTCGGAAACAACCGCATTGTCGATATCAAAACAACAGGTGATGTGAATTCGGGGGATGTGACGCTCGGCAGTGGACAGAACTTTAAGTCCTTGCTTGATTCAACCAACCTAAATTACTTGCTGGCTCAAATTCGTTTATTGGAATCCAAAGGCAGTGCTCAAGTGGTTTCAAGACCAACATTGTTAACTCAGGAAAATGTCGAAGCGGTACTGAACAACAGCAGCACGTTTTACGTCAAGCTGGTTGGTAAAGAAACCGCAGCGCTGGAAGAGGTCACGTATGGCACGTTACTGAGAATTGTCCCACGTATCGTTGGTGATAGATTTGCTGCACGACCTGAAATTAACCTGAGCCTTCATCTCGAAGACGGTGCAAAGATCGCTGATGGTGGCGTCGATGACCTTCCTTCCGTTCGTAAAACTGAAATCAGCACCTTAGCGACGGTTAAACAAGGGCAAAGCTTACTTATCGGTGGTGTGTACCGAGATGAAGTGAGCCATCAGTTACGTAAAGTGCCATTGCTAGGAGACATCCCATATTTAGGCGCGCTGTTTAGAAGTAATACCAATACTAAGCGCCGCACAGTACGAATGTTTATTTTAGAACCTCGAATTGTTGTGGATGGTATTGGCGATAGTGTGTTGATTGGCAACGAATATGACTTGCGACCAAGTATCGGCAAGCTTAACAACATCTCCAACAATAGCGCTGAATTTAAATCGGTAGTGGAAGTATATAGCTGCACATCGAGGGTTCAAGCCGAGCGCTATCAACAAGACTTATTGTCACAGCAAAAGTCGTCTCAATTAACGCAGTGCCGATTACCAACAGGGCAAAAGGGTTGGCGGGTGAAAGTATTGGAATGTGATGACTCACAAAGTGAGTGTGTGCGCCCTTCAGAGGAGTCTTAACCGCGATGCAGCAATGGAAAATTCGTATTTTATCAGGCGTGCATACCGGAGTAGAAGTCACCTTACCTGAAGGTGCTCTCGTGCTTGGCAGTGACGACTTTATTGCTGATCTTGTACTGTCTGATGCTGGGGTCGAAGCGAACCATTTCACCCTCGTTTGCCAGCAAGACTCGGTCATTTTACGAGGCTGCGAAGAGGCAAATATTAACAGTGAAGACATCGCTGTTGCAGGTGATGGTATCGAGTTGTCACGCCATGCTGTTGTCTCGGTCGGCGTTGTGAAGTTCGCTCTGGGATACGCGGAAGATGCGTTAATTGTGAGTAACGTCAGCGACGAATCTAGCCAACAGAATACACCTGTGGTTGCTGTGCAACGCTCTAGCTGGAAAAAAACAACGCTCATCGCTTTGCTTTGTAGTTTTGTCCCGAGTGTCATTTTTGCCGGTATGTGGTACAGCCAAGCTAACGGAAACAACAATGAAATTGTTACAGAAGCAGAACCCATTGTTTTGGTACGTAACATCTTAGGCGAGCTCAAACTTAGCGACGTTCGCGTGGAATGGAATGCCGCCGCACGCCAAGCAGTCTTAGAGGGCTATGTTGAAGACCGAACACAGAAACTCGATCTGCTTGGTCGAATTGATGTATTGGGCATCAATTACAAAAGTGACTTAAGAACGATGGAAGAAATCCGTCGCGGGGTTCGATTTATTTTGCGCAACCTCGGCTATCACCAAGTGAAAGTCGAAAATGGCGATGAGACCGGCACACTGCTGCTGACGGGCTATATCGATGATGCCAGCCGCTGGAACCAAGTTGAACAAATTTTGGAGCGAGACGTGCCGGGTCTTATTGCGTGGAAGGTTGAACTGCAGCGAGCTGGTGCCTACATGGATACGCTAAAAGCGTTATTGACGGATGCGGAGCTACTGAAAAAAGTCCAGTTGGTCACCAGCGGTGATCGCATTGAAGTTCGTGGTGAGCTTGATGATATCGAAACGACTCGATTTTACGGTGTGACCCGAGACTTCCGGGAACAATATGGTGAGAAACCGTACTTAGTTTTGAAATCCATACCTAAGGTGAGTAAAGGCACCAACATCGATTTCCCGTTTCGTAGCGTTAACTTTGGCCAGGTTCCATATGTGATTCTAACCGATAACGTTCGCTATATGGTCGGTGCAAGAACGCCTCAGGGCTACCGAATATCCAGTGTTACACCTGCTGGTATTGAGTTGGTTAAAGGCGGGCGGGTGATAACAATAGAACTTGGATATGAAGGCGAGACGAACAATGACAAATCTTGAACAAATTTTAAATAACGACACAAACGGTGCGGAAGTGCACAAGATTAAGAGCAAGCTCTTAGAAGCACAAGCGGTGGTGAAACGTCAGTTGGATTTAGGGTGCTCACCACAGCAGTACCAATTGCTACTCAAACAGTATGAAGCTTACACCGCCGCCCATGCGGTCGTTGAATCATACGAAGCTAACTAAAAAATACGAGGAAGTCTTATGTCATTTTACGATGCTAGTAACAGTGTAAACCTTGATGATGTTAAAGCTAAGTTAGAACAACAAGCGAAAGATGCCAACACAGAAGTGACGGCAGCCATCAAGAATCTAGAAACCAATGCCGATGATCCATCAAAGCTTGCCGAGCTTCAGCACGCGATCAACAAATGGTCTGTTGTTTACAATATCAATGCGACCACTACTCGTGCGATTAAAGATGTGATGCAGTCGATTCTCCAGAAGGTGTAAAGCATGGAACGAGAAACGCGCCAACTGCTGGCTGAAATCGCGCTGATGGCAACAGGTATGCATCGTCATCAAGAAGCCAACACGATTGCAGATGGCCTTGAAGCAAGCTCAGGTTCTGAAGAGACCGTTGCGATGATTCGTGCAATGAGCCTCATGAATAAAGGCTTGTATGAAGAGGCTCATCAATTACTCGAACCACTTTGTAACGCCTATCCAGATCTGATCAGCTTAGCGGCTCTTGCTTCTGCCAAAGCCGGTTTACTGAGCAAAGCGGAAAGCTGGGTAGAACTTGCGTCACAAGGAAGCGAAGAAAGCCAAGCATTTGCTGCGAGCTTTTCTCAGGACATTAGGAATCTTGGATGATCATTGATTCAAGTAACCTAAGTCTTCAACACCAATCTTTGCGTCAGTCGGAGTCGCGCCATTATGAGCGGAGCGATGAAGACAAGATGAAAGCACTCATGGAGCGAAGTGACAAGCAAGAGCAAGTTTCACATGTTTCTCCAAAAGAGACGCTAGAGAAAACAGAAGCGAAACTGGCGGAGATTAAAGCGTGGTACGAATCATTAAAAGACGCAGAGGTTGTCAGTAAACAAAGTGTCTTATCATCGTTAAATGAAGCGTTTTCCGACCCTCAAGTTAAACGAGAGGCAATGTGGTACGCCTTTCATGAGGCGAAGAGTGCAAAAGGCAACGAGCAGCCACAATCTGATTTGTTAAAGGTGTTGAAGCAGGAGTTACTAGGGAATTTTTCGGGACAGCTTATTGCCGAACCACCTGCTGATAAAACAGCACTAAAAGCAATGCTAGCGCAGCATTTTCCACTGGGTGCCCAGAAAGAACAAGCCTTATGGCATTGCTGGGCAGAGTTGAAGTCGTTACCTGATATGGCATCAACACTGGACATGGTTCGTGATGAACTTAGCTTCATGATCCAAAAAAATGCGATGGTGAAAAACATCATGACTCACAGTCACAAGTTAGATTTATCTTAGGAGTACATATGATAAACACGCAGTACACCGAGGTGATGCAAACCAACATTGATAAGTTACAGGATGCGCAAGTCGAAGACGGTTTAAGCGAACGTTTTGAGCAAGCCATGTCGGTTCCCGAGGCAAGTAATGGCCTGGAGGGAGGTTTGCTAGAAAACATCAGCGAGTTGAAAAACACTATCGATAACGCGAAAAGTAACCTGCAAGACAACATGAAGATGGTGGGTGATGATCCGGCGCAATTACTGCAAATGCAGTGGGCGCTGACACGCATTACTTTTCAAGAAGAGCTGATCGCGAAAACCGTGGGTAAAACCACACAAAACGTAGAAACCTTATTGAAGGCACAATAGTGATGATGAATAAAATGAGAGCAGTTTTCATCATGCTCACGTTGTTTCTGGTAGGTTGTCAGACCGAGTTATACACCAACGTTACTCAGAAAGAGGGTAATGAGATGTTGTCGATCTTACTATCCGAAGGTGTCGTTGCAACAAAAGAGCCTGACAAAGACAACACCGTCAAGTTAATGGTAGACAGTTCCCAAATCGCCTTCGCGGTAGACGCGCTAAAGCGAAAAGGTTATCCAAGAGAGCAGTTTTCCACACTGAAAGAAGTGTTTCCCAAAGACGATTTGATCTCGTCACCATTAGCAGAACGAGCACGTTTGGTATACGCGAAATCTCAAGAGCTCTCCTCAACCTTATCTCAGATTGATGGCGTGCTAGTGGCACGTGTTCATGTTGTTTTGGAAGATCAAGATCTGCGTCCAGGAGAGCGTCCAACTCCAGCTTCTGCCTCCGTATTTATTAAACACGCGGCAGATATTGCGCTTGATTCATATGTTCCGCAGATCAAATTATTAGTGAACAACAGTATTGAGGGGTTGAACTACGATCGAATCAGCGTAGTGATGGTACCCTCATCAGAGGTTCGAGTTGCTACTCAAAACAATCAATTTAAAAGCATTTTGTCGGTTCAGGTCACCAAAGAGACGGCGAATAATCTTATCGCCATTTTGGTGTTCTTGGTAGCGGCACTCATCGGCTCGAATATCGCTACTTTTACATGGTGTCGTAGGAACACGAAGCGTGGTTAAACCAGAAACACCACTCGCGCAGGTACAACACCAGTTTAACTATGCGCCTTGCCAGTACATCCATAGAAGTTGGATAGAGCAAAAGCAGCCTTGGTTACTAAATATCGAAGGCTGGAGAGATAACCCCATGTTCAACCAATGGTGTATCAATGAGTGGGCGTTATCTCCCGTTCCTGAGATGGCTTTTAACAGACCTTGTCATAGTTTGGCATTGCTCCCGACAGACGCGTTGAATCAACTCGTATTGATGGTGGGTGGAGCTTTGCATTGCGTTGCGATGCGAAGCGTTGTCTTAAAACATCCTAAACAGGTTCTGAACAACGTATTTGGTTTGGAAGGCGCTCGGTTCTTAATTCAAAACGGGCCGATGCTGTTATCCTGCTGGCCGCAAGGCTGGCAGCGTTCGTTACCAGAACTACTGGATGAAAGGTCTGTTGAAGCAAGCATGAGGGCGCTGGGATATTTTTGGATGAGGTTTATTTTGATTAACTCACCGGAAGATGTTGTTCTTCGTTGGCAATTCAAATTGGAAAAGCAACTTAGCGAAAACGCGGAAACAGCTAACTGGTTGGAAGCGGATCAACGAGATCTGGCGTATCGACTCACAAAAAAAATCGCAAAACAGGTTATTCCTCAATGGTTTCATTTGTTGAAATAAAAACAGACAATTTGCAGCTGGCACCTGGCTTAAAGGTGCTGAAAGCGAAAGATTATGCCAGTTATCTGGATTCGCAACACTTAGTTGAAGCCGCGAACTCCAAAGCTGAAAGCATCATTGCTAATGCCCAACAAGCCTACGAAACCGAAAAACAACGTGGTTATCAAGATGGCCTTGCACAAGCCAAGATTGAAAATGCGCAAACGATGGTTGAAACCTTAGCACGTTGTAATGACTACTATCAGCAAGTCGAAGAAAAAATGACAGGTGTGGTGTTAGAAGCAGTACGTAAGATCATCGATACCTTCGATGATGTCGATACCACGGTGAGTGTAGTTCGAGAAGCGTTGCAACTGGTGAGCAACCAAAAGCAGGTCATTTTACATGTCCACCCAGAGCAGGTTGTTGAGGTGAGGGAAAAGGTGGCTGGTGTATTAAGTGATTTCCCTGAAGTCGGTTACGTTGACGTGGTAGCAGATGCGCGCTTGAAAAATGGAGGCTGCATTTTGGAAACAGAAGTTGGGATCATCGACGCCAGTATTGATGGACAGCTGCATGCATTAAAGCAAGCCATGGTGAAGCAGCTCAGCGAGCGTAAAATTACGATTCATGAATAAACCTCAAAAACTCAGCACTTGCTGAGTTTTTTCATTTTAATGCCTTTAAACAAAAAAAATCCGACCATTTCTAAAATATTCACTGCCATAAATCCTTAAGAATACATCTAAGAAAGCTGCTTAGTTGATAAGTGTTGCAACCAAGCAGCGCCTCTAAAACAACAAAAATAGGATTATTTAGTCAAATGGCTAATGGATTTATAACTTCTTTACTGACAGATTTTGCCAGCCGCTGCCAATTGGAGCCGTTGGTTTTTGATGAGGATGATTGTTGCCATCTACTCGTTGAGCAAAACACAGCAATCACAATTCGTGCACAAGAAGATCGTGTGACGCTTATCGGGCTGATTTCAGGTAATAAACCGAGTGCTGATATTTTGCATCAACATATGAAAGATGCCTTAACGCAAGGCTCTCCAGCGGTATGCTGGGAGGAAGAGACCGGATATATCGGTTTCATACACCTGCCTCAGCAACTGCTAACTGCATCTTTTTTCGATGAGTCATTTGCGAATTTCATCGAGTGGTTAAAAAGTGCGAATACACAAGAAGTAACCAATAAAACAACCGAAGTACCGGAAACGAATACCACTCATTTTTCCACATTAAGGGTTTAAAACATGATCAGTTTTGGAAGTGTTAGCGCGTTGCAGGCTGCCATGCCGCAAGCTCGTAACGAGATACTTAACGAAGGTAAGCTGAGTATTGGTGGCAAAGAATACCAAATTAACGCAGCGACCCAAGAATTTACTCGCGCCAATCCTACGAATGGTGCAGTAGCGCGATTTTTTGAAGCGACAGGAAAACTGTTTCGCGAAGGTAGCCCACAATCGGTAGCGAAAGCCCTTACAAAAGCCGTATTTGATAATGAGCAAGGACAAGCTCAGCGTTTACAAGCTGCTTCTTCTGTTGAGCATGGACAAATGTTCTTCAAAGATGGAAGCATAAAAACCGCATCAGATGTCTTAAATGCCTTTGCGAAGTTAGACAGTAAATCAGTTCAGTCGAACTCTGCTGAGCTAAACCAGTTAGCAGAGCGAGCGATGACAGAGGCAATGTTAGAAACCGATTCTGGTAAAAACCTCACATCACTGATTGGCGAAAGTGCAGCGAAGTCGCTTGCTGGACGTGTAGTAAAAGACTACGGCGGTGGTGTATCTGCAGCGCAGAAAAACCCGGCAGGTAGCATTAATCAAATGCAAGCGGTGTTTGATATGGAGGTGATGCATCTTAAATCGGCGCAACGTCATATCGAAGGTCTAGCAAGCACCGATCTAAGCCAAGGTGTATACGCTGAAGGACTGGCAGAGGACGCGTTTAACAAAAGTGGCGTAACCAATAATGTTGAAAGAGCTGCGGCGTGGATCATTAATGCTTCTAACTCTAAAGGAAACGATGCTGAAAATATTACGTCTTTACTGAAAGAATACGCGTCTAATGGTAAAGACTTATTGAATATGGAAAACCTAAAAGAGCTACACGCTCGATTGGTGCCTAATGTTGAGCGTGATTACCGAGGGCCAAATATTTCGGGTGGCACTTTGCCTTCAAGTATTGGCGGTGAGGGCATGTTAAAGCAGCACATTGAAGGCTTTTTGAAAGAGAACCCTGTAGAAGATAAAGACTTAGGTAAACATTTGTTCGCCGGAGTTATCGGGTACCATGGCTTTACCGATGGAAATGGTCGCATGGGGCGTATGCTATACGCGATAGCAGAACTTCGTAACGACTCGTTCAATCCTTTAGCTATGGATGCAGAAAATAGCCTTCACGGTATTAAGTGATTTTTTACTTCTATTTAATTTTTGGAGCGGCGATTGCCGCTCTTTTATTTTCAGCCCTAAACCACCTACTTCAGTAGGTGGTTATCATCCGTTTCGGCTTTGCCTGTAAAACTACTCATGCTA